>JANWJJ010000042.1 GCA_025451955.1 Rudaea sp.
AAAATCCCGCCACGCGGGCGGGATCGGGAAAGTTCAGACAGTGGAAATTACTGGCAAACCAGACCGTTGACGTCAGCCAAACGTTGCCAGAGACGCGTACCGCTGCCGGTGGGTCCATTCGGCAGTGCCGTGGTCGTACTGTGATAGCTGAAGGTCAGGTCGGCACAGTCGGGAAAACTGAAACTCATTGTGCCCCAGGGTTGAGAGGTCGCATTGGCACTCCCCGCGAATCCGCCGCCGCTCAGGAAATTCACTCCGGCGGTCAATTGAGTGTCGCCGATGTTGACCGTACCCTGCGCATACAACCAGAACGGTATGCCGAGATTATCGTAGGTATACCAGGTAGCCGTCAGGGTGCGCGTAGCGCTATCGCCATTGTCGTATACCTGGATAAACATGCCTTCGCCGCTGTGTGCGGGGTCATACCAGGCCGTGCTCATGTAACCGCTGATCGGCAGTGGTTGCGAGGCCTCGGCGTACTTGGTCGGGTCATAAACCGGCAGATTGTACTGGGTGACGCGATTTGGATCGTTGGTCAGGAAATTGTCGATGTACAGCGTGAATGCCTGGTTGTAATTGAATTGCGTCGCGCCGCCGTAGAAATTCTCCAGCATGTAGACGTCACTATTGACCATCGGCGACAAGCCATACGTGGTGGAAAAAAACGTGTTGGGGTCGTCCGCGAGTCGGATATAGAAGGCGTTGCCGCCGCCGATGCCGACCGATACGCCGGGGAATGTCGGATAGAGCGCGCTGTTGCCTTCGTTGGCGGATGGCCGATCGATTTCAAGCAGGGTCGCCGAAGTACCCGCGCTGCAAGGCACGCGAAACAGCGTGACCGTAACGCTTTCGGAATAAGCGCGTTCCGCGGAATTGTTGCTGTAGGGATCGCCCGGCAAGATGATTTGTGTCTGCGCGATATTGGTGGCGCTGGCGGGGTCGTGGTGCCACAAACCCAGTGCCAGCGGTGAGCTCAGGCAACTCGGTGGATAAGCGCGATCAACATTCGCAAAGGCCTCGCCGGGCTTGGCGCCAGCGGGTTTTGCGCCTGTCACCCCGAGTTTCTTGGCCAGCACGGTCGTGCGGGAAAGCTGCGCCTGCATCGTCGCGCGGGCTTTCTGGGCGGCGGCCCAGTCGATCGTCGACGCCACTGCGGGCGTGCTATCGGCAGCCACGGCCGCCGTTGCAACGAAGGCGCTCAACGCGAGCGCGGCGATGGTTCCGAATGCGGATTGCTTGCTCATGGTCGCCTCCCAGGAATGAAGTGTTGCTCGTGGCAGGGTGTGGCGTTTCCGGTTAACCGGGTATGAACGCAGGCGCCACGCCTTGGCATAATGTCGCATGTCCCGACAAATTATAACCGATGCGCTGATCGACATCGGCGCCAATCTCACCCACGCTTCGTTTGCGCACGATCTCGACGCCGTGCTGGCGCGCGCGAATGACGCCGGTGTCGCGCAAATGATCGTTACCGGCGCAGATGTCGCTGGCGTGCGCGCGGCACATTCCCTGGCGCTGGCGCATCCGGGACGGCTGTACTCCACTGCCGGTGTGCATCCGCATCATGCTGCCGATTTCGATGCCGACACCGAAGCGCTGCTGCGTGAGTATCACCGCAAACCCGAAGTCGTGGCAGTCGGCGAAACCGGCCTGGATTACTACCGCGATCTGTCGCCGCGTGCCGCACAATTGTTTGCGTTTGAGCGTCAACTCGGGCTCGCCGCCGAATGCGGCAAGCCGCTCTTCCTGCACCAGCGCGATGCGCATGCGGATTTTCTGGCGTGCATGGATAACGTTCAAGACCGTATCGGTGCAGCCGTGGTGCATTGCTTCACCGGCGAGAAAGCCGAATTGTTCGATTACCTCGACCGCGATTTCTTCATCGGCATCACCGGCTGGATCTGCGACGAACGCCGCGGCGTGCATCTGCGCGAGTTGGTAAAAAGTATACCGAGCGATCGGCTGATGCTGGAAACCGACGCGCCATATCTGCTGCCGCGCAATGTCGTGCCGATGCCGGCGCACCGGCGCAACGAGCCGATGTATCTGGCGCATATCTGCGCCGAAGTGGCACGCGATCGCGGCGAGGATGTCGCCGTCACCGCCGCGAATGCGACGGCGACGGCGCGCCGGTTTTTCGATTTGCCTGTGCCGGGATGATTCCCCGGCTGTATGGCGATGCTCAGCGTTTAGCGACGGCAACTTCCGCTGTGGCGATTGCCGGATCGTGACGATCGGCAACGATGCGCGCCTGCGCCACGCCGCGCAGACACTGACTGCGGGCAATTTGCATCACGCGTTCGCGCGCGGCGTAGGCGGAAGTGAAATTGTCGATGCCCAGCGCACGCGCAACCTGCGTCTGCGATGGCCGCTCGAGAGTGTTGCAGTTGATGTCGAGCGATCCGGGATTTTCCTGGGCCTGTGCGGCAGCGCTGGCCAGAACGATGGCAACCGGGGCATAACGTAACGTCTTCATGGCAGTCCTCCGAAAACCGATTGGGTGCGGGCATAACGCTGCCCTCACTTACTCAATTCCGCAGTTGCCGCGCACGATTACACGCCGAAGCCGCAAATCGCGGCGTTTTGACAGGATCAGGAACGCAGACCCACGCCGCGATGCAGCAGGTTCAGGCAGATCGTGCCGAACACGACGACGAAGCCGAGCATCACCGCGTAGGCCCAGACCAGGTTGATGTCGGATACGCCGAGCAGGCCGTAGCGAAATGCGCTGACCATGTACAGGATCGGATTCAGGTGCGAGATTTCCCGCCACGGCGTCGGCAGTTGCGCGACGTTGTAGAACACACCGCCGAGATAGGTCAGCGGCGTCAGGATGAAAGTGGGAATGATCGCAATGTCGTCGAACTTGCGTGCGAAGATCGCGTTGATGAAGCCGAGCAAGGCAAAAATCACCGAAGCAAGCAGGAAGGTGCTCAAGGTGATAAACGGATGATACAAATGGATTTTGGTAAAAAATAAAGAAAGCAGCAGCACGATGATGCCGACCATGAAACCGCGCAACACGGCACCGGACACATAGCCGGCCAGAATCGTCCAGCTCGGCATCGGCGACACCAGCATCTCTTCGACAAAACGCTGAAACTTGGCGCCGAAAAACGAACTGGTGATATTGCCGTAGGCATTCTGGATCACGCTCATCATGATCAGGCCCGGCGCGATGTATTCGATATAGGAAATCGACGTGCCATCCGGCCGGTGCGTCATCACGCCGATGCGGCTGCCGATCAGGCTGCCGAAGATGACGAAGTACAAAGTCATCGTGATCGCCGGCGGCAGCAGGGTCTGGCTCCAGATGCGCAGGATGCGCATCATTTCGCGGCGCACGATTGTACCGAGTGCGATCAGCGTGCCTTCGGCGTTCATGCGGCCTCCGCAGAACGAAAATCAGGAATGTTCATGCGACCCCCTTGCCGGTGGCGACTTCGTTCGCATCGATCAGGCGCACAAAGAGTTCCTCCAGCCGATTGGCCTTGTTGCGCATCGAGGTCACCGTGATGCCGTGTGCGGACAACGCCGCGAACAGCGAATTCAGATCGTGCGTGCGCGACATTTCCGCTTCGACGGTGCGTTCGTCCAACCGGGTCAGGCGGACATCGTCGATCAGCGGCAGTTCGGCGCAAGCATTGGTTAGATCGAGCACGAAGGTTTCGACATCGAGCTTGCCGAGCAGGGTCTTCATCGCCGTGTTCTCGATCAGGCGGCCGTGATCGATGATGGCGATGTTGCGGCACAACTGTTCAGCCTCCTCCAGATAATGCGTGGTCAGGATCACCGTGGTGCCGGCGTCATTGATGCTCTTGATGAACTTCCACATTGAGCGGCGGATTTCGATATCGACGCCGGCGGTGGGTTCGTCGAGAATCAGCAGGCGCGGCTCGTTCATCATTGCGCGTGCAATCAGCAGGCGCCGTTTCATGCCGCCCGAAAGCGTGCGTGAAATCTCGAATGCTTTGTCCCAGAGCGCGAGCTGCTTGAGGTATTTTTCCGCGCGCACGGCGGCGATCTTGCGATCGACGCCGTAGAAGCCGGCCTGGTTGACGCAAATCTGGAATGGCTGCTCGAACAGGTTGAAGTTCATCTCCTGCGGCACCAGGCCGATCATCTGCATCGCTTCGCTGCGGCGGCTGTGGATCGGCACACCGAAGACGCGCGCCTCGCCGGAGGTGGCGTTGACCAGCGAGCTGATCACGCCGATCAGGGTCGATTTGCCGGCGCCGTTGGGGCCGAGCAGGGCGTAGAAATCGCCGGGCTGCACGCTCAGCGAAACGCCCTTGAGCGCTTCGACACCGTTCGGGTAGGTTTTTTTGAGGTGTTCGACTTCGAGCGCTGGAGTGCTGCTGGTGGGCTGCGGAATGGTCATAACGCAGGTAGTATAGCGGCCCTTTTCCGAACTTTATCGCCGTGGCCGAACACTTTTCGCTGCGTCTTGCCGCCAGCCGCATGCTCGCCCCGGCGGTGCGGCACATGGAATTCGAGCGCGCCGATGGCGCCGCATTCGCGTTCGTGCCCGGGCAGTTTGTGCAGATCCATTTCCAGTATGCGGACGGCAAGCCAACCAAGCGCAGCTATTCGGTGGCGACCATCGGCGCGGGCGACGGCACGGCGGTGACGCGGATCGAGCTGGCTGTGTCCTACGTCGACGGCGGCGCGGCGACGGCCTTGCTGGCGAATCTGAAGGAAGGCGACTGCATCGACGGCAGCGGCCCCTACGGTCGATTTTGTCTGATGGATACCGATGCGAACCGGCGTTATTTGCTGGTCGCGACCGGCACCGGCGTGACGCCGTACCGGGCGATGTTGCCGCAACTGGAAAAGCTCGCCGCGCGCGGTGCCGAAATTGCGCTGATTTACGGTGCTCGCCACGAGGCCGAACTGCTGTACGGCGACGAGTTCGAGGCGTTCGCGCAAAAAAATGTACACTTCCATTTTTACCCATGTTTCAGCCGCACTCCGCGCGCGCAACCGCGCGCGCACGACCGCAACGGTCGCGTCCACGTCGCACTGGCGGAACTCAAACCGGATGCCGAACATGACATCGCCTATCTGTGCGGAAATCCCGACATGGTCGATCAGGCATTCGCGCTGCTGAAAGAAACCGGCTTGCCGATTCCGCATATCCGCCGCGAGAAATACGTTTCGTCGCGCTGACTTTACAGGCGAATTCGCCTGTAAAGGACGCTTGACACATTCAGAATTCGCCGCTACAGTCCGCGCTGTCAAGGAAACTTGACATATCGCGAATGGATTCCGGAGCATCCGATGGTTCGTCTGAGTCAGCAAAGTCACCAGCGCCGCATCATGATCGCCATGGCGATCTACGTGGCCGTATTTCTGTGGGTCTGGCCGCTGGCGCGTTCGACCGATGCGCTGTGGCTCAAGGCCGCTTATGCGCTCGCCCCGGTGCCGCCGCTTCTGTACGTGATCTGGCTGATGGCGCGGCGCGTGCTCGCCGGCGACGAACTGGAACAGCGCACGCACCTGATCGGTCTGGGCGTGGCCGCGGCGGCGGTTTCGATTTTCGGCATCGTCAGCGGCTTCCTCGCGGCAGCGCATGTGCTCTCGCTGGACTGGACCGCGACCGCGCTGGTCTGGATTTTTCCGCTGTTGGTCGTCGTCTACAGCGCGGCGCGCGCCTATGCTGCACGACGCTACGGCGGCAGCGCCTGCGACGACGTGGAGATGTCGTCGGCGTTGCGATTTTTGTATCTGGCGGTGCTTTTCGCCGCGATCGCTGCCTGCGTCTATTGGCGCAAGGGCGATGCGGACGGTGCGGGGCTGGCCGCGGGCATGGCTGCCGGCATGCTCAGTTGCGCGGCGTTCTTCGCGCTGCGGCAACGCCTGCGCCGGCGCGTTTCGGGCGAATGAAAAATCATGTGCGTGAATTGCGTGAGCGGCAGGAGTGGTCGCAAGGCGATCTTGCCGAGCGGTTGGACGTGTCGCGGCAGACCGTGAATGCGATCGAGACGAGCAAATACGATCCGAGCCTGCCGCTGGCGTTCCGCATCGCCAAGCTGTTTCGGCATTCGATCGAGACTATTTTCGAACCCGGAAAGGATTGAATCGTGAAGAAACAAACTATCCTGCGCATCGTGGTCGTCATCGGGGCGCTGGCGTTTTTTGCCTATACGCGTTTCATCAAGCAGCAGCCCGGCGCCACAATGCATGTCGAACTGGCCGCGCCGATTGCGGCAAATGCGAAAGCGTTCACGCTCGGCACGCTGGCCTTCAGGGCCTGCGAGCTGCCACAGAAAAATTCGGGCGCGACCACCAGCGCGTTCTGCGCGCCGTTTTCGGTTCCGGAAAATCGCGCGGCTGCGAGTGGCCGCAAACTCGCGTTGCGCCTGGCACTGATCAAGAGCGATGCGGTCACCGCCGACCGCGATATCGTCGTGTTTCTGGCCGGTGGGCCGGGTCAATCGGCGGTCGATACCTGGCCGCAGATTGCGTCGGCATTCGCGCCCCTGCTCGCGCATCATCATGTGTTGCTGCTGGATCAGCGCGGCACCGGCGGCTCGAATGCCTTGACCTGCAAGCCAGACAAGAAAACCGATGCGGCTACCGACGACAACGGCGTATTCGACGCCGAAAAGGTCCGCCAACATACTCGCGAATGCCTCGATGACGTGAGCCGGCATGCCGATCCACGTTTCTACAGCACCACCGATGCGGTCGCGGATCTGGAAGCCGTGCGCCAGGCGCTGGGTGCGCCCGTGTTCGATCTGGTCGGCGTTTCCTACGGCACGCGCATGGCGCAGCAGTATGCGCTGCGCCATGCAGACGGCGTGCGCAGCATCGTGCTCGACAGCGTGGTTCCCGACGAATCGGCACTCGGCGAGGATTTCGCGGAAAATCTGGACGCTGCGCTCAAGGCGCAATTTTCCCTTTGTATAAAAGCACCGGCCTGCGCCAAGGCGTTTGGCGATCCCTATGCCAGTCTGATGCAACTGCGCGAGGCGCTGCGCGCCAAGCCACAGGATTACACCTACCGCGATCCGGTCACCTTCGAGACGCAACACAAGCATCTGGATGCCTACACACTCGCAGGTCTGGTGCGCATGTTCGCCTACTCGCCGGAAACCGCCGCGCTGCTGCCGCTGTCGATCGCCGAAGGCTTGCGCGGCGACTACACACCGCTGGCCGGGCAGACCCAGATTCTGACCGGCGACATGGCCGACTTGAGCGAAAACGCGATGCAATTGTCGGTGGTGTGCAGCGAAGATGCGGACCTGCTCGCGCCGCGTCCGCAGGATGCGGACACCTTGCTCGGCACGAGCCTGGTCGACGGCATCAAGGCCGCGTGCGAAGTCTGGCCGCACGGCACGCGCCCGGCCGATTTCCACGCGCCGCTGAAAACCGCGACGCCAGCGCTGATTCTCGAAGGCGCACTCGATCCGGTCACGCCGCCGCGTTACGGCGAACAGGTGCTCAAGGGATTGTCGAACGGACGCTTGCTGATCGCGCAAGGCCAGGGTCACAACGTGATCGGTCGCGGCTGCATTCCTAAACTCGTCGGCGAATTTGTGGACAAGCTGCAACCGAAAACGCTGGATGCCAAATGCGTCGATCAGCTCGGGCCGATGCCCGCCTTCGTGAATTTCAATGGAGCGGCGCCATGATCGAAGTCAAGGATCTGCACAAAGCGTTCGGCGCCGGCGCCAAGCGCGTCGCCGCGGTCGACGGCGCATCGTTCACCGCGCGCGACGGCGAGATCACCGGCCTGCTCGGCCCGAACGGCGCCGGCAAAACCACGACCTTGCGGTGTTTGTATACTTTGATGCAGCCCGATGCCGGTCAGGTGTTGGTCGACGGTATCGATGCGGCGGTCGATCCGCTTGGCGTGCGCCGCGTGCTCGGCGTGTTGCCGGATGCGCGCGGCTTGTACAAGCGTCTGACGGCGCGCGAGAACATTGATTACTTCGCCCGCCTGCACGGCATCGAAACCAAAACCATGCACGCGCGCCGCGAAATGCTGGCCGACGCACTGGAGATGCGCGACATCCTCGATCGCCGCACCGAAGGTTTCTCGCAGGGCCAACGTGTCAAAACCGCAATCGCCCGCGCGCTAGTGCACGATCCGCACAACGTGATCCTCGACGAACCGACCAACGGCCTCGACGTGATGGCCACGCGCGCGATGCGCGAATTCCTCAAGCAGCTCAAGCGCGAAGGCCGCTGCGTGCTGTTCTCCAGCCACATCATGCAGGAGGTCGCCGCGCTGTGCGATCGCATCGTGGTCATCGCCAAAGGCCGCGTCGTCGCTGACGAATCGCCGGACGCGTTGCGCGCGCAAACCGGCGAGGCAAATCTCGAGGACGCCTTCGTGAAACTGATCGGCACCGACGAAGGACTCGCCGCATGAAATCCGCACTCACCGTTTTCCTCAAGGAAGTCCGCGAAAACCTGCGCGACCGCCGCACCGTGATCAACACCCTAGTCACCGGACCGCTAATGGCGCCGCTGATCTTCGTGCTGCTGATCAATACCCTGGTGACGCATGAGCTGGACAAGGCGGAAAAGCCGCTGTCCTTGCCGGTGGCCGGCGCGCAATACGCGCCGAACCTGATCGCCGCGCTCAAGCAGAACAACGTCGAGATCAAGGATGCTCTGGTCGATCCGGAGAAAGCAGTGCGCGAACAGGATGCCGATGCCGTACTGCGCATCCCCGCGGATTTCGCCAAATCCTGGGACAAGGGCGAACCGGCCCAGGTCGAGATCGTCTACGATCAGTCGCAGCGCGATTCGGACAGCGCGGTGTCGCGCCTGCGCGGCATCCTCGAACACTACGGTCAACGCACCGGCGCCTTGCGCCTGCTCGCGCGCGGACTGTCGCCGACGATCCTCAAACCGCTAGCGGTCGCCGACCGCGATCAGTCCACGCCGCAGAGCCGCTCCGGGATGATGTTTGCGATGCTGCCGTACTTTTTCATCCTCGGCGGCTTTATCGGCGGCATGGCCTTGGCGATCGACACTACCGCCGGCGAGCGCGAACGCCAGTCGCTGGAACCGCTGCTCGCCAATCCGGTGCCGCGCTGGCAGATCCTCGCCGGCAAACTCGGCGCCACCACCGCATTCGCGATCACCACCGTGTTGCTCAGCATTCTCGCCTTTGCCGTCGTCGGCCAGTTTTTGCCGACGGAAAAAATCGGCATGAGCCTGACCATCGGCGTGCGCTTCGTCGTGTTCACGATCCTGATCATGCTGCCGCTGGCCGCGCTCCTCGCCGCGCTGCAAACCACGGTCGCCGCTTTCGCCAAAAGTTATCGTGAGGCGCAAACGTATTTATCGCTGCTGATGTTCGTGCCGATCATCCCGACCATGCTGATGTCGTTGATGCCATTCAAGGCGCAGGTGTGGATGTACGCGACGCCCTTGGTTGGCCAGCAGGTAATCATCACCCGCTTGATGCGCGGCGACCCCGTGCCGGATTCGGCGCTGGCCTTGTGTTTCGTCTGCACGGCGCTCGCCGCGCTGATCATCTGCGTAATCGCGGCCCGGATTTATCGCAGCGAGCGCTTGGCGATTTCGGCGTGAGTATTGCGGATTTGAAGTACGCGATCAGGTGCCGTTGAGCGCGCGCCGATACTGAATCGCCTCCATCAGGTGCGGCGTCGTGATCGCGTCGTTGCCGGCCAGATCGGCAATGGTGCGGGCGACGCGCAGGATGCGGTGATAGGCGCGCGCAGATAATCCGAGTTTGTCGAGCGCGCGTTCGAGCAGGGCGCGATCGTGCGCGCTCAGCGCACAATCGCGCAGGACTTCGCGGTTGCCGAGCGCGGCGTTGGGTTTGCCGGCGCGTTGCAGTTGCCGACTGCGCGCGGTGATCACGCGGTCGCGCACGCTGGCGCTGGGTTCGCCCGCGGCGCTACTGTCGCCGAGTTCGGCCAGCGGCACGCGCGGCACGACGATCTGTAAATCGATGCGATCGAGCAGCGGGCCGGAAACACGCGCACGGTAGTGGCGCACGGTTTCCGGCGTGCAGCCGCAACGTCCGGACGGGTCGCCGGCGTAGCCACAAGGACAGGGATTCATCGCGGCGACGAGCTGGAACGCTGCCGGAAATTCAGCCTGGCGCGCGGCGCGCGAGATCACGATGTGACCGGATTCCAGCGGCTCGCGCAACACTTCAAGCACGCGCCGATCGTATTCGGGCAATTCATCGAGAAACAACACGCCGCGATGTGCCAGCGAAATTTCGCCGGGACGCGGAATCGATCCGCCGCCGACCAGCGCGGCGCCGGAAGCCGTATGATGCGGCGCGCGAAATGGCCGCATTTTCCATCTGTGGAAATCTATACCACAACCGGCAACGGAACGGATTGCCGCCGCTTCCAGCGCCTCGGTTTCATTCAGCGGCGGCAGGATGCCGGGCAAACGGCTGGCGAGCATGGTCTTGCCGGTTCCTGGCGGACCGACGAA
>JANWJJ010000043.1 GCA_025451955.1 Rudaea sp.
AGTGGCGATACCGATCATGTAGTCGTTGCCGATGGTGGCCGCCGTTGCGAGATTCAGCGCCCAGCTCACCTTCGGACCCAACGTACCGTGCTCGGCGGTCACGGCGCGGAGCGATGTGTATCCCGCCAGCACTGCCGACGAATTCGCCATCTGGGCATGCACGTTCAGAGGACGTCCCGTAGGCGACGACTGGGCGATCTTTTGGAGTATCGGGCGCGACGCTTCGGGCGCGCCCTCGACTGTGTCGTTGGGGAATCGGCTCACGGCTGTTATCTCACTTGGCCGGCGCTTGTTTGGCGTCGAGCGTAATGTGCACGGGGATGTCATCACTCACGGCCGGCACGTACTTGGTCACACCGAAGTCCGAACGCTTGATGACGGTCGTCGCATCGAAACCGGCTGCCTGGGCCTTCATCACGCCGGGGATTTCGAAGATGCCGATCTTGTTGACCTTGGCATCGAGCGTCACTGACTTGGTTACCCCGTGCAGGGTGAGGTCGCCGGTTATCTTGAGGCCGTTCTCGCCGGATTTCTCAACCTTGGTACTCGTGAACGTGATCGTCGGGTACTTGGCTGTGTCGAGGAAGTCCTGGCCTTTCAGCTCTTCGTCGAGCTTGGCGACACCCGTGTCCAAACCTTCCAGTGGCAAGATGACCGAGACCGACGACCGGGTCAGGTCGGCCTTGTCGAGCAGCACGCTGCCTTCGATCTTGTCAAAGCGCGCCGTCGGATTGGAGAAGCCGAAATGGTTCCAACCGAATACGACACCGCTGTGCGAGGTGTCGATGGCATATTTCTCGACGGCCGGTACCTTCGCGCCATCGGCGGCAAACGCGGACAAACTGGCAAACAACAGCGATATGGGGATTAAACGTTTCATGTGGAAATCCTCTGGAAGATGATGTGGAAGTTGATTGATGGAGTTCGAATGGATCAGGCGGCGATGGCAGGCACTTGGGCTATCGCGGACACCTGCGCCATCGCTTTACTGACCGCGCGCTCAGCAGCTTCCGGTCCGTAGCCGACACCCTCGACCGTGATCAGCTCGATGTCGTTGAGGCCAATGAATCCGAGTACCGTGCGCAAGTAGGTGTCCTGAAAATTGAGCGCTTGCATCGGTCCTTCACTGTAGACACCACCGCGCGCCACAACGAGATAGACCTTCTTGCCTTTGACCAATCCTTCCGGCCCTTTTTCGGAGTAGCGGAAGGTCACGCGAGGGCGCGCAATGTGATCGATGTACGCCTTCAGGGTTGAAGGAATGCCGAAGTTGATCATGCCGGCCGCAATGATGATGGTGTCGGCTGCGAACAATTCCTTCAGCAGCTTGTCCGAGAGCGCGAGTGTGTCCTTCTGCGCAGGCGTCTGGTTTTCAGGCGGCACGTCACGCGCCGCCGCGAAGCTGTCGTCGATGTGAGGGAGCGGATCACGCGCGAGATCGCGAACAGTCATCGCGGCGTTGGATTCGAGCGAAGCCAATTGTTCCGCGAGCGCGCGCGCGACTTTTGCCGAATAAGACGCCGAACGCGGGCTCGAAGTGATCAACAGGATGTTACTCATGGGGTTCTCCTTGCGGTCCTTCGTGCAGGTGTGGTTTCAGGCGGCTACGGGAATCGCGAAGTTCGCTTGAGCCCAGGCAGCGAATTTCTTCGGCTGCTGGCCAGCGACCTGGTTGGCCAGCGCGATCGCGTCGCGTGAATTCGGGCCCAGATACGTGTGCGCTTCGAAATAGGCGAGCATCGCTGCGACATCTGCGGCGCCGGGGAACCAAGTAGCGAAGACTTCGCGCGGGACTTGCTTGAACGAGAACTTGTTGCCCTGTCGATTCAGCGTGGCGAGTACCTCATTGAAGCTCAGGAAGTCGCCGACCAGGGCCAGATGTTCACCGTGTCCGGCAAGCTCGGGGCGCGCGAAGGCACCGGCCACGATGCGGCCGATTTCAGAGATATCGCCCATATGGATGACGCGACGCTCGGGATCAAGCGGCAGCGCCCAACCGGTCGTGCCGTCGGCCTGCTTCTGCGGAGCCATCGCGCCGAGCAGATTCTGGTAATAGAACGGCGCGATCACGAACGTGTGATAAGCAAATCCGGCTTCACTTACGACGCGTTCGATTTTCGCCTTGTTCGTGAAGTGCGGGACATCGATCGCGCCGCCGCTGATCTCCTCGACGTTCGGAAGCGTCGACCAGATGAAGTGCCGCACGCCGGCATCTTTCGCCGCCTTGACGGCGGCAAGTGCCTGCCTGGATTCGTCCCGGCCCGCTTCCCAGGCATTGGTCACCACGAAAACTCCGTGGGCACCAGCAAACGCGGTTTTCAACGTTTCTGGGCTGTTCAGATCCGCTGCGACGACTTCGTCGGCCAGGTTCGGAGACTTGGCAGGATTGCGCATCAACGCACGCACTTTGAACTGACCGTTCGCCTGCAGCGCACGCACGACGGCGCCGCCTTGTTGTCCGGTTGCACCGACGACGGCGATGAGCGTTTTGGTGTTCGACATGGCTGTTCTCCAGTGAGTGGTTTGTTGCTGGAGAACAAGATAAGCTTCCGAAATCCATCTTTGAAGCCTATATTATTCGATAAGAACTATCGTCTTTTGAGATATATCATGCTGGACGGCGTAACCTTGGATCAGCTCCGCACCTTCATCGCTGCCGTGGATCAGGGCAGCTTTTCTGCGGCGGGCCGCAAGCTGCGGCGTGCGCAATCCGTCGTCAGCCAGACCTTGTCGAATTTAGAAGGACAACTCGGCGTGACGCTGTTCGATCGGAGCGCACGCTATCCGACGCTCACGGAAGATGGGCGCGCGCTGCTGCAGAACGCACGTGCTATCGCCGATCAGGTGGACGGATTCAAGGCGCGCGCGAAGACCTTGCGGGAAGGGCTCGAACCGGAACTATCATTCTCAATCGATGTGATGTTTCCGATGAGCGAGCTGATCGAGGCGGTTGCCGGGTTTCGCGAAAAGTTTCCGCACACGCCGCTGCGCTTGTTCGTAGAAGTTCTCGGTGCGGTGATCGAGCCGGTCCTGCAGGGAACCTGCCAGATCGGCATCGTCGGCTCACTGCCGGTGCTTCCTGAAACGATGCACAGCGAATTTCTGCTCGACGTGCCACTGGTGACGGTCGTTGCGCCGTCGCATCCATTGGCCTCATACAAAGGCATCATTCCTCGATCCGAGTTGCAGCACCACGTGCAGCTCGTATTGACCGATCGATCGACATTGTCCAACGGCCAGAGCTACGGCGTGTTCTCGAAAAACGTTTGGCGACTCGCCGACATGGGTGCCCGGCATGTCTTTTTGCGCGCCGGCTTCGGCTTCGGCAACATGCCGCGATTCATGGTCGAGGACGATATCGCCAACAAGAAGCTGCGCATCATTCGAATCGAACTGCCAAGCAATCTAAAGCCGTTAATGGCGATGCGGGCGGTGTACCGCAATGATGCGCCGCCGGGGCCGGCAGGACGCTGGCTGATTGAGCACCTCAAGGGACGCAGCGGTGCACGCAAGCAGAATTGCCCTAACTCAATCTTGCATCAGGGGCCAGCCGCAAGCCGAACGCGGATCAAGCGCGATCGATGACCTGCGGCGGCGATGCGCTTTCGGGAACGGCGGCGGCACACCAAAGAATGCCGCACCGCCGCAACAGGAATTGCGAACCCCACCAGCCTGCCGCACAATCGTCCGAAGGTTGCCTCGCCGGAACCTGGCGTGCGGAGTGACGACGATGCAGCGGTGGTGGCGATTGGCGTTTGTTGCGCTGGCGATAGCGATGGCGCAAGCGGCGATTGCCGCGTCGGCGCAAACGGTCAGGCTACCTGTGCCGCTGGATCAGCGCCTCGCCGCCGCACGCGCCGCGCTGGCGATGGCCGATGCCGCGAAACCGCCGCATGTTGCCGAACAAGCCGTCACCATCGAGCGCCTGTTCGATCTGCTGGATGAAGCCGCGCAACTCGACAGCGACGAAGCGCACACGCTTGTCGAACGCGATCTCGAACTGCACGCCACCGCTGCGCCGAACGGATCGACGCCGCATGCGCTCGCGCTCGAACGCGAGGCGCGCGTGCAACTCATACGCGGCCGTTTGGCCGCTGCCGCGAACACAGCACGCAAGGCCCAAACCATGGCCGGGCAACAGGCGCCGGTCGATGCCGATGCGGATGTATCGACGCAAATTACGCTCGGCCGCGTGCTGACCGCGCAGGCCAAATACCGGGACGCGATTGCGCTGCTCGAGGACGCAATCGCGAAACTTGATTCGCGGCATGTGATCGACGCGCGTCTGGATCGGGCATTGCAGGCGCTCGCCTACAGTTACGTGACGTCGGCGCATCCCGCTCCGGCGCAGCAGGCGATCGACCGCGCGATCGCAGTCGCCACGACGCTGGATGGGCCGAACGGCGTGCGCGTGGCCGACGATCAAGTTGTCGCTGCGCTGATCCCGCGCCTGCATGGCGATCTGGCGACGGCAATCGCACTCATCGAACGCGCCTTGCCGGTTCTGCGCGATGCCAGGCCGCAGCGCACCGAGCCGTATGTGCGTGCGCTGCTGTCGCTCGCCCAGTTGTATCAAGTCAGCGGCGATTGCCATCGAGCCGAACCACTGCAGCGTGAGGGTATCGCCATCGCGGCAACGGACCACCGCGCCTCGGGTCAGAATCCGGCCAGACTCTACAACGATCTCGGCCTGTGCCTGTCCGCGGACGGCCGCTACGCGGAAGCTACGGTCGATCTGGAGCGTGCACTGGCCTTGTACCGCGACTTGGTCGGACCGGAGTCGCGCAAGACCCTGGTAACCGAAAATAATCTGGCAACGGTTTACGTCAACGTCAATCGCCTCGATGAAGCGGCGGCACTGCTGCGTCATGTGATCGCGGCAAACGACCGCGATCCGGCGAACAGCGATCCGTATACGGTGCAGGCGCGCTTCAATCTGGGCGCGCTGTCGGTGTGGCAAAGGCAGTACGCCGAGGCCGAACACTTGTATCGCAGCTATCTCGCACACGCCGGCCGGCATCACGCGTCGGGCAGCGACAAACTGCCTCTTGGCGCGGAAGGACTCGCGGTCAGTCTTTGGGCGCAGGGTCGAGACGCTGACGCATTCGATGCGGCAATCGCCGCCGCGCAAATGACCCTCAAGATCGTGAGCACTGCCGGCTCCGATCTCGATGAACATCACACGATCAGCCTACACACACTGCTTCGTGGCGGCAGCCTGGACTGGATTTATGCGATCGCCGCCAGCAGCCGGCGTGCCGACCAAGTGCAGGCGGCGTGGACGCTGGCGCTGGAATCGCGCGGCCTCGCTACACAGATCAGTGCGAAGCGCCTGCTGGCGGTGCGTGCAGCCGCCGATCCGCGCATCGCCACGGCCTGGAACGAATGGCGGCACAGTGACGAAACGCTGGTACAGGCGCGCGTGGATGCTGCGCGCAATCCACAAACAACGACGGCGTCGGTGCTCGAAGACGCGGAGCAGAAACTCGAAACCGCCGAACGCGCGCTCGCCGCGGCGGCCGGCACCGGCGTCTCGCCGCGCGGTCGCGCGCCGGCGGGATTGCCCGCCGTACTGGCGGCATTGCCGGCAGACACGCTGTTGGTCAGTTACGTCGAGGCCGCTGCGAGCAAACCTGGCGACTTGCAGCGCGCGACTGCACGGCAGCACGGACGTCTATATGCCTTTACGGCCACTCATGGCCACACTCCGCAGCTCATCGATCTTGGCCCACGCCCCACGATTGAATTCGCAGTGCAGCGATGGCTTGACCTCGTGGTCGATCGCAACAGCGATGCGATGGCGCGCACCGAAGCCGGGCAACGGGTGCGCGAACTGGTGTGGGATCCGATTGCCGCAAAGTGGCCGCAGAGACGTGTACTGGTGGTGCCGTCGGAGATGTTGGAGCGTGTGCCGTTCGCTGCGCTTCCCGCAAAGGATGACCGCTATCTGGTCGAAACCGGTTACGCATTTCATCTGCTCGATCACGAACGCGACGCGCTGGCCACACCGGTACCGACAGGCGCGGCTACGCTTAGTCTGATCGGCGCGCCGGATTTCGGCGTCGATACGCGCATCGCCGACACCGGCACACGCGGCGTCTGCGCCGGTCTGCGCGGCGCAATATTCTCGCCGCTGCCGCAAGCCGCACGCGAGATCGACGAACTGCGCGCACTGTGGATGCACCAAGCCGGTGCCATGCCACCCATCGTGCTGGCCGGCGCGGATGCGACCGAGGCGCGCACGCGCGCCGTGCTGCCCGGCAGTCGCATCGTCCACTTCGCCACGCATGGCATCTACCTCGGCGATCGATGCAAACCGGCGCCGGCAGACACGCGCGGCCTGAAGACCATCGATACTACGCAAATTCCGGATGCGGCGCAGGAGCTTTCCGCACTCGTGCTCAGTGGCGCGAATCGTCCGGCGACAAACACCGAGAATGACGGCCTGCTGACCAGCGAAGAAATCGCCGGGCTCGATCTGACCGGCGCCGACTGGGCGGTGTTGTCGGCTTGCGATAGTGGCATCGGCAAGAATGTCGGCGGCGAAGGCGTGTTTGGTCTGCGCCGCGCGTTTCGCCTGGCCGGCGCGCGCAGCGTGGTGATGAGTCTGTGGCCGGTCGACGACCACGCCAGCGCGGACTGGATGGTCGCCCTGTATCGCGCGCGCTTGCAGCGACATGCAAC
>JANWJJ010000044.1 GCA_025451955.1 Rudaea sp.
ACGTCGTTGCCGAGCTTGAGCGCATAGCGATCCGGATTGAACAGGTTAACATCGAGCATGTGGCCCATCAGCACCTGATCCTGCGAGGCGAACGAATTGGCGACCACGGTGTAACCGGCGGGATTGAGCGGCACCGGTTGCGGGATCACGTCGGGTTTCGGTCCGCTGGCTTTCCAGTCGCCGAAATATTTTTCGACCGTGGCCTTGGCTTGTTCCGGAGTGACATCGCCGACCACGACGAGAGTGGTCAGATCCGGGCGATACGTCGCGCTGAAAAAGTCCTTCGCATTTTGCAGGGTGACCTTGTCCACCGTGTCCGGCGTGGCTTCGCGCGTGCCCGGATCGTCCTTCGGCAACAGGCCCAGGGTCAGGGCGCGAAACATCTTGTACTGTGGCGATTGCATTTCGCCGGCGAGCGTGCGCGCCAGGGTTTGCTGTTGCACGCTGAACGCAGTTTGCGGCAGCGCCGGATGCAATTCGTTGTCGGCGAGCAATTGCATGCCGCGATCGAAATGTTCGCTGGGCACGGCCAGATTGAAATCGCCGCCGCCGCTCTGGGTGGCCGAAATTTCATCCAGTGCCTTGTGAAATGCGGTCCGATCAAGAGTTTTGGTGCCGTAATCGAACAGCGAAGCGAGCAGGCGACCGACGCCGTCCTGACCTTTGGGTTCCTGCAAATGCGCGTCGTGATCGACATGACCGACCACGGTGACGGTTTTGCTGATGGATTCCGGCTGCACGATCAGGCGCATGCCGTTGGCGAGCTTCATGTCGACCGGCGCCAACGTCCAGTGCGGCATCTCAAGTTTGCTCAGCGCGCTCTCGGCCCAATCCGGCAGCGGCACGTCGAGCTTGTCGTTTCCGGCGAAGGATTCCGAACCGCCGAAACCGGCGCTGTTCGGCGGACGTTTGCCGTTGTTGTCGGGTGTGAGCACGATGGAGATGCGGCGATCGGCTTGCAGATATTCGCGGGCGACGCGGTTGACATCGTCCACGCTGACGTCGCGAATCTGCTGCTCGGCTTGCGCCGGCGAATCCAGTCCTTGCCAGGCCAGCGCCTGCGACCACGCGCTGGCCTGGGTCACGGCGGAATTCTTGTTGAACTCGAACTGGGCCAATTCCGAACGCTTGGCCGCATCGATCAGATCAGGTGTGGCGCCGTCCTTGAGCAAAGCGGCGATGACGTCATCGAGATGCGCCTGCGCCTGCTTGGCATCGCCGCCTTTGGGAAATCCGACTTCGATCACGCCGATGCCGCCGTGACTGAACGGCTGCGTGCCGGCGCCGGCGCTGAGTACCTTGCCTTGCGCGGCGAGTTCGGAAAGATTGCTGCGCGCGTTGTTGAGCACATCCATCAGGATTTGCGAGGCCGCGTAATCCTTCGATTGCATGCCCGGCATGCGATACAAGTATTGCACCGAGCCCGTGCCTTGCGGCGTGGCGCTGGCGATGGTCTGCGCCTTGACCGGTTGCAGCTTGACGGCGACGCGTTCGGGCGTGGCGCGCTTGGCGATCGGATCGAACAACTGCTTGACCTTGGCCAGCGTCGCGGCCGGATCGACATCGCCGACGATCACGAAAATCGCGTTGTTCGGCACGTACCAGTCGCGATGGAA
The DNA here is from genome assembly GCA_025451955.1 of Rudaea sp. Lineage (GTDB taxonomy): Bacteria > Pseudomonadota > Gammaproteobacteria > Xanthomonadales > Rhodanobacteraceae > Rudaea. Next base: position 1,617 of record JANWJJ010000044.1, read on the forward strand.
TTGTTGCAGGATCGCCGAGGTGGTCTTGTCGAACGACGGCCGCGTGCCGAGCGGATCCTCGGCATAGCCGGTGCCGGCGTAGAGCGCGGCTTCGGCTTTCTCGAACGCGAGAAAACCCGGATCGGAAATGTCGCGCGAGACTTCCTGCTCGATCGCGCCTTTTTCCAGCGCCCAGTCTTTTGTATTCAACTCCGCGCCAGCCATGCGCGTGGCTTCGATATGCAGCAGCACATCGAGATACGCCGACGGCGCGACGAAGTAATACTGCGTCGCATCATTGGTGGTGAAGGCGTTGTTGTCGCCGCCCATCTTGCCGGTCATCTCGTTCAACTGCGCGCCGGTCATGCCACGGCTGTCGCGGAACATCATGTGCTCGAGCGCGTGTGCGGTGCCCGGATAACCTTTCGGTGTTTGATAACCACCGGCCAGATAGGTGATCTGCGTGGTCACCATCGGCGCCAGCGTATCGCGCACGATCACCACGCGCAGGCCGTTGTCGAGCGTGGCGCGCAACACGTTTTCGCTCTGGCTGGTGGCCATCGGGGTGGTGGAATCGGCGTACGCCGTGCCGGCGAGCAAGCCCAGACCCAGCATCAGGCCCAGCGCGAGCGGTTTGAATGGATACGATTTCATGGATGCCGACTCCTTGGAAATACAGGCAGTGGATACGAACGGGGGAGAGCGTGCCGGCGAAGCGACACGTTCGGGTGAATCGCTAATGATATAGCGCAACGCAGGACATCGCATCCCGGCCGGGTTGCAGCGCTCCTGCAAGGCCGATATCGAGGATCTGTCGTTCCGGGTGCATAATAGGCGAAATACCTTCGTCTCTGGCACGCGGCTGAATTGCATTCGCCGCGGCAAAAGGAAACCTCGCAATGAACTTCGAATGGCTCAATGAAATGCCGGCGTCGGGATGGACCCAAGACGGTAACAAGCTGATGCGTCAAGTCTTTCCGCTGGCGGCGTTCAAGAAAAAAAGTGCCGTCGTCGACGATCCGGGCGATAGCTGGAAGTCGGCCCTCGATAAGTGGGGCAATGCGCAACCGCAGAAATACCGACACTTTTCGCCGCCGCAGAACGACCGCGCGCCGACTATCCTGCTGGTCCGCAACAAGGATTAAGTCGCCGGCGCGTCTGCCTGACCCTGGGTTTTACTGTCCGGTTCAGGCGCGGAGTGCGGACAAGAATTGCGGCCAAAAAAATGGCCAGACGAGTGATCGTCTGGCCAGATGACGCTGCGGAATTCCAGGGGAGGGAGGGTCGCGCAGCGTGTTCGTGCAGGACGGTCGAACCGTCCGTTTGGAATTACTTGCTGGAAGCGGCTTTCTTCACCGCATTGACCTGCTTGGTGAAGTTGTCGTTGGCGGCTTCGAAGCTGCCCTTGGCCAACTGGCCAAGCGCTTCAGAGGTCTTCAGGCTCACGCCGAAAACTTCCTGGCCATTGGCGTAGAACTTTTCGGTGGTTTCCTTGGCCAGGTTGACGCCCTTCGGCCAGATCGCCTTCAGATCGTCGAAATCACGCACTTCGGCGGCTTCGGACCAGAAGCTGGCGGCCGCGGCGGCGCGGTTTTCCAGGGTCTTGATCTGCAGATTGGTGATGCGCTCGAAGCCTTCCAGCGCCAGGCTCTGGGCCTTGAACGCGTTGTCGGCAAAGCTCTTGCTGAACGCCAGGACTTGCGAATTGATTTGCTCGTACATGGTAGTGCCCTCGCATGGAGTGGTTGGAAGTGTGAGGCGCACTGTACACGAGAATATGCTGCAATGCAACATGTCGGGATCAAACTTTCTTGATTGATTGTAAATTATTGATAATGAATATTTATTATTGCTGATTTCTGGGGGGTTCGTTTGTCTGGCCACGACAATTGTGCGATTGCATCAACGATCGCGCGAAATCCCGGTATAGACGCAGCCCGAAGTGCAGGTTTCGTGCACCACGATCTTGTCCAAAGCCGGCAGGGCGGGCTTGAGCGCATCCCAGATCCAGATAGCCAGGCGCTCGCTGGTGGGGTTCTCCAGTCCGGAAACCTCGTTGAGGTACTGGTGATCGAGTTGCTCGAACACCGGCGCGAACGCGGATTTGACCTCGGCGAAATCCATTACCCAGCCAGTGTGCGGGTCGGGTTCTCCGCGGACATGGACTTCGATCCGGAACGAATGCCCGTGCAGGCGCGCGCATTTGTGGCCGGCCGGAACGTTCGGCAAGCGATGCGCGGCTTCGATCTGGAAGATCTTGAAGATGTCCATCGGTTGGGTGTCTTGGCGGGCGGGGGCGACTGCTGCGGGCGCTATGATAAATGATCGGAAGCGTCGCATGATGTGCGACGCCGATGCGGCAGACTGCGGCAATGGCAGGAATCGCGATGACTGGAGTATCCAAGCACAAGGACGCCATTGCCGGCATTGCGGTGTACCGCGCCAGTCGACTGGAAGCGCTGCTTGATCCGCTGATGTTGTTGCTGGACGAGTCGCCGCCGGCGAATGTACTCGAGCCGCAGCGCGTGGTCGTCGCGCATCCGGGAATGAAACCGTGGCTGCTGCGCGCGCTGGCGAAAAAACGCGGCGTCGGCAGCATCGTGGCGAATGTCGAAATCCAGTTACCCAGCGATTGGCTGGACGACTTAGCCAGGCAAGTGCTCGGCGAGTCAGCAGTTTCCCTGCGGCCTTATCGCAGTGAGTCGCTACGTTGGCGCATTCACGAATGTTTGAACGCTGTCGATGACGCACAGGTGGCTACGTATTTGCGCGGCGAAGATTCTGCTCGCCGCCGTTTTCAGCTTGCCGATCGCGTGGCTCGCCTCTATACGCGCTATCTGGTGTACCGGCCCGATTGGCTCGACGCTTGGGCGAATGGCCGCGACGGGGTGCCGGAAAAAACTTTCCTCGCGCCGTTGTGGCGTCGCGTGCGCCGGCAGATCGGCGTGCCGCATCGCGGCGAGGTGTTACGGCGTGTAGCCGAACACTTGCAGCGCACCATGCCGACGTCGATGGGTGAAGAGCCGTTGCACATCTTCGGTGTCAGCCATCTGGCACCGACCGAACTGGAGATGTTGCACGCCGTGGCACGACATCGGCTGGTCGTGCTTTATCTCCCCGATCCCTGTGTCGAGTATTGGGCCGGATTGCGCACCGATGTCACACGACTGCGTGAACTGGCCGCAGTGAAGTTCTTGCCGCCGGATGCCAACGAGCTTTTCCTCGAACAAGGTCATCCATTACTCGCAAGTTGGGGCCGCGTCGGTCAACAACTGATGTTGACCCTGCCCGAAGGTGCCGATCTGCGTCAGGACCTGCGCCATTGGCGCGACGAGACTCCGCTCGCGGCGTCGCTCAATCGTCTGTGCAGCGTGCAGGAAAGCTTGCGCCATCTCGATCCGGTGCTGATCGAACCCGGGCAACCCGGCGATCGAACCGCGCTGGAAGATCGTTCGCTGCGTGTGCATGTCTGTCACACGCGGCTGCGCGAACTCGAAGTGCTGCGCGATGCACTGCTGCGCGAGCGCCGCGAGCATCCGCAATTGCAGCCGGCCGACATCGTCGTCATGGCGCCGAACATCCAGGATTATGTGCCCTTGCTGGGCGCGGTGTTCGGAGAAGCCGGCAAGCCTATCGGACCGTTGCCCTATCATCTGGCGGATGTTGCGGTGTCGCGCTCGCAACGCATTTTCAGCGCGTTCGAAACCCTGCTCGCACTGCCGCAATCGCGCTTGACCGCGCCCGAGGTGATGGATTTGATCGGCGTGCCCGAGATCGCGCGCGCGCGCGGGCTGGATCAGGCCGACATCGAGATTCTCGATGCCTGCGTGCAGCGCGCGCGCGTGGCTTGGGGACTCGATCCGGCATTTCGCGAAGCGTTCGGCGTACCAGGTATTGCCGAAAGCACCTTTGCCTGGGGCATGGATCGCCTGCTTGCCGGCTACGTGTTCGGCGCAGTGGCGAATGACGCGCAGCTCGCAGTGCCGCTGCCCGGCGCCACCGCTGTGCTGCCGATCGAAGGCGTGCATGGATCACAAGCCGAAGTCGTCGGCGCACTCGATTGCTTGCTGCGTGAACTGGCGTCGTTGCGCCGCGATCTGGCGCAGCCGCGCAGCGCGTCCGCCTGGGGCACGCGGCTGGAGGCCTTGATCGACACCTTGTTCCACGTCGACCCGGCGGATATCGATGCGCACGAGGCGGTGGCGCAACTGCGCCGTTTTGTCCGTGTCATCGAAACGCAGGCCGCGGATGTCGATCTTGACCCGCTACTCGACTTTGACGTCGTGCGCGATGTTTTGCGCGAACACTTGGCCGCTGCGCCGGAGCGGCAGCGCTGGCTGCTGGCTGGCGTCACCTTTTGCGGCATGGTGCCGCAGCGTGCGATTCCATTCCAGGTGATCGCCGTGCTCGGACTTAACGATGGCGAATTTCCGCGCGCGCCCGGCGATGGCGGACTGGATCTGATGGCGCGCTATCCGCGGCTCGGCGACCGCGACGTGCGCAACGACGATCGTTATCTGTTTCTGGAAACCGTGATGTCCGCGCGCACGGCGCTGCATCTGAGTTACCTCGGCGAAGGCGTGCGTGACGCCAAACCGCGCAATCCCTCGACGCCGCTGGCCGAGTTGCTGAGCTTGCTCGATGAGCGCGCCTGTTTGCGCGACGAAGGCGACGCCCGGCCCGATCGGCCGTGGATCGTCCGGCATCCGCTGCAACCTTTCGACGTGCGTTATTTCGATCACAGCGATGCGCGCCTGTTTTCCTTTCGTGCGGATCTGGCGCGACTGGCTGGCGACGAACCCCGTCACGCGCGGTCATTTATTGCCGACGCCGCGACGGCGTCGGTGCCCGTGTCGACGGAGGCCGTCTGCATATCTTTGGCCGAGGTGTTGGCCTATTACCGCGATCCGGCCCGGCAGATTCTGCGCGACCGCTTGCATCTGCGCCTGGACGCATTGGACGACGACAGCCTGCGCACCAGCGAACCGCTGGAAGCGAAATTCGCCGGCATTGAACGCGTTGCGCGACGGCTGTTTCTCGATACCGCCAGCGATCCTGCAACGCAACGGTGCGTGCCCGAAACGCCGCCGGACTGGTTGCGTCTGGACGGTTTGTGGCCGCCGGGCCGCGCCGGTGAAAAGGCATGGAAAAACGAGTCGGAAAAAGTGCAGAAGCTGCTCGACATCGCCGGCCAGCAGATTCTGTTCACCGATGGTTTGCCTGTGACGATCCCATTAGCGGTCGATCGCGCAATCGGCAGCTACCGCGTGCAAGGCGAGTTGACGCGCGTTTATTGCACATCCGAGGCACGCTGGTTGTTCGATGTATTCCCCGACATGAAAAGCGAAGACGAACTGACGTTCAAGCAGCGTATCGGCGCATTTCTCGAATGGGCCTTGTTGCGTCTGGACGATGAAGCCGGTGTGTTGCCGGTGCGCATGTTGCTTTTGACGGCGGACACAAAGTCGCCGTGGCAGGAGGCGATCAATCGCCACGACGAAGCATTCATTGCTGCGCGACGTGATGGCGACGCGGCGGCCGCCGCAAAATTCCTCGCGGATTTGCAGCGCCGCGTCGAAGCCTTGATTGCCTTCTGCACCGCCGCCCAGGCGCAGCCCTCATGGTATTTCCCGCAGACGAGTTGGGAAGTTTCCGGAGCGAAGACCGTTGCCGATCCGGAAAAAATCTGGGCCGGCGCTTTGCACAGCACCGGCGAGCGCGACTATGCCCCTGGTTATGCCGCGGTGCTCGGACGCGATGCGCGCTTCGACGTCGGTCACGCCGATTACGAAATCTTGTTGCGCGATGCGCATGTGCTGTTCGCGTTGATCAACTTCGATCCGGCGGGGGCGACGGCCGATGTCTGAAACGAAACAGGACAATCCGCGCATCGCCAAAGATTGGACGACGTTGCCGCTCACGCCCGGTGGTCGCAGCCTGATCGAAGCCAGCGCCGGCACCGGCAAGACCTGGACGATTTCGGTTTTGTATCTGCGTCTGCTGCTGGAACCTGCAGTAGAAGGCGCCGCGCCATCGACGCCCTGCCAGATCGTCGTGGCGACGTTCACCGATGCCGCCGCACAGGAATTGCGCGCGCGTATCCGTGCGCGCTTGGCGTGGGCCGAACAACTTGCTACGACCGCAATCGCCTCCGGTGTTTTTGCGGTCGACAGTGGCATGGCGTCGGACGAAATCTGGTTACGCGCGCGTTGGAATAGCGATGAAGATTGCGCGCGTCGCGATCGCCAACGTCTGCGTCTGGCACTGGCCGAACTCGATCTCGCGCCTATCACCACGCTGCATGGTCTGTGCCGGCGCATCCTGGCCGATTATCCGTTCGAGAGCGGTGGCGCATTCCGTCCCGGCGAACTGGTTTCCGGCGATCGCCTGCTCGACGAACTGGCCGAGGATTTGTGGCGGCGTTTGCAACAAGGCGCGGACGAACCACCGGAACTGGCTTCAACGCAATCGCTGAGTGCGCTCAAAAATCGGTTGCGGCTCTGCCTGAAACCGGATGTGGGTTTGTGGATGCCAGACGAAGAAGAAGCTACGCGCGCATTGCCTGTTCGCATGGCAGACACGTTGGAACAGTTTGCTGCACGCAAAGGCATCTGGTTGCTGACGGGAAAAGGCAACGAAGTCAAAACGCTGAAGAATGCGATTGTCGCGCTGGCGAAATGGCTGCGTGATCGCAGTGTCGTACCGAGCGAGACGAACTTGAAGCATCTGGCTGACCGGGCCGAGCAGCTTGATCCGAAACAGCGCGACATTCTGCTTGCCGAACCGGCCATGCAGCAGATCGGCAAAATCCTGCACTACCTCGGTTATGCCATGCACAAGACCGACATTGCCGCCTGGCAAATCTGGACGCAACAAATCCGCAAGTTGCGCGACGCGCGTCTCTCCGCTGCCGACATGCTGACTTTCGACGATCTGCTCACCCGTGTCGATGCCGTCTTGCGCGACGATTCGCGCGTGCTGGCCGATCGGCTGTTCAGCGACTGGAAGGTGGCACTGATCGACGAATTCCAGGATACCGATGCGTTGCAGTATGCGATGCTGGATCGCATCTATCGCGATGCGGCCGACACGCCGCGCGGACGCCTGATCATGATCGGCGATCCCAAGCAGGCGATCTATCGCTTTCGCGGCGGTGATATCGAAACCTATCTGCGCGCAGCGGACAGCGCGGATTCAAAACTGGAACTCGGCATCAATTTTCGTTCGTCGCGCGCCTATGTCGACGCACTCGACGAATTGTTCGAGCGTGGTGGCGGAACACTGAGCACGAACATCGAGCATCGGATTCGCGTGCATCCGGTACACGCCAGCGATCGCTGCGATAAAACCCCATACGCTGCGCCGAACGGCGAAGCCGCGCATCCGCTGGTGCTGCATTTCAATTCGTCGGCGCCAAATGCTGCGCCCGCGCGCGAACGGCTCGCGCTGGTTGCGTGTGCCGACCAGATCGCGGCGATGCTCAACGACGCGCGTTACCGCATCGGCGACCGGCAGGCTCAACCCGGCGACATCGCCGTGTTGCTGCCGACCAATCCGCAGATAACGAAGTTGCGCGGATTGTTGCAGGATCGCCGCGTGCCCTGCGTCGGCGCGGGCAAGAGCAGTGTGTTCGAAACCGATTGGGCGCGCGAACTGCAAATCGTGCTGTACGCCGTCGAACATGCGCATGACCATGGCGCGGTGCGCGCGGCGCTCGCCACGCGCCTGGGCGGTCTGGATTTTGCGCAACTGCACGAGTTGCACGCCGCGCCGGAGCGCTGGCAAGGGCAGACGCAGCGTTTCGTCGAATGCAAACGCCAATGGCAGCGCGATGGCGTGCTGGCCGTCGTGCTGGATTTTGCGCAAGCCGCAATGGCGCGTGTACCCGAGCTGGCCGAACGCGAACGCGCCTTGACCAACCTGCGGCATCTTGGTGAATTATTGCAGGCACAAAGCGAGCGCCTGCATGGCGCGGATCAGTTACTGGCGTGGCTTGCGGTGCAGCGTCGCGGTGATGGCGACGATGCCGGCGAGGCCGCCGATGAGCGGCAGTTGCGGATCGAATCCGATGCGCAGCGCGTGCGACTGATGACCCTGCATGCGAGCAAGGGATTGGAATTTCCGATCGTGTTTCTGCCGCTGATGTGGCACCACACGCAGAGCACGAAGGACACGACGCCAGTGATTCACGAGCCATTGTGCGGACAGCGCGTGATCGGTTTTGGTGGTGAAGCGAAGGCACAGTTTGATCGCGAAGGGCAGGACGAACGTTTCCGTGTGCTTTACGTCGCGTTGACTCGGGCAATTCACGCCTGTCACGTTTATGTCCTGTCGCCGGATCGGCCGGAGGACGCGAAACCCAACAGCAAACCGTCGCGCGACCCAAAGCGCTCCGCACTCGATGCTCTGGTCGATCGTTTGCTCAAACGCGAATCTGACTTGGCACAGTTGCGGCATGCACATTGGATCGAAGACGGATGGGCGTGGCCGCGAACGATGTATTGTCCCGTGGCTGCGCCGCCGCAACTTCAGTTCAACGCCTTGCCGGAACCCGCTGCGCCGGTGTTTGCCAGCACCTGGAGCTTTTCCGCGTTGACCGGCTCGCATCGCGCCGTCGCGCGCGAAGACGAGCCGGCCGACGATGAGCGCAGCGGCAATGACCGTGACGTTACCGATGACCGACGCGTTGCCACGCCGGTGATCGACGTTTCCGTCGTCGCGCCTGATCCGATCCTCGCCGAACTGGCGATGCTGCGCGGCACCGAATTCGGCAACGCGCTGCACACGATTTTCGAGCAGCGTGTGATTGGTGTACCGCTATCCGCGCAACCCGAGTCGATTGCACGTGCCTTGCGCGATGCGGGCGTGCGCCTGGGAGCGCTGACGTTGGCGACGGCAGTAACGCGCATCGCGGCGCGGCTGGACGCGACACTCGCCGCCGAACTCCTGCCCGGTCTGCATCTGGGCGCGTTGTCTGCGTCGCAGCAGCGCGCGGAAATGGCCTTCCATTTCGTGCTCGATACGGTTTCCATCCAGCGTTTGCGCGAAGTCTGCGCGCGTCACGGCGATGCGGATCTCGTTCCCGCCGGAATTCCCGCGGCAACTTTGCGCGGCTTGATGACCGGCAAGATCGATCTCGTGTTCACGCACGCCGGACGCTTCCATGTGCTCGACTACAAGAGCAATCATCTTGGCGATGGCCTTGCCGATTACACGGCGGGCGCGCTGGCCGCAGCGATGGATGCGCACCGGTACCGCTTCCAGGCATTGTTGTATACCGTCGCGCTCGATCGCCATTTGCGTCAACGCCTTCCCGGTTATCGCCGCGATCGCGATCTGGGCGAGGCGATTTATCTGTTTGTGCGCGTCGCCGGAATCGTGCCGGACGCTGGTATCTGGCGGCATCGTTTCAGTGACGCCTTGCTCACTGCGGTCGATGGCGTGCTTGGCGCGAAGTCCACGCAGGAGGCGGCATGAACGGCTATTCGTTCGCGCACATTGCGGATGCGCCGGCGGCGGATGCCTGGCGTCCGCTCGATTATGCGCTGGCGCAATGGGTGCGCGCGCACGGCGGTTCGGCGCAACTGGCAAGCGTGGCGGGTTGGGCGAGTTTCGCCGATGGGCAAGGCGACACGGCGCTGTCGCTGACGGGCGCGGACGTCGGGCGGCACGGCATGTCGCCGTTGACGACCGACGCCGTGGCGGCGTTGCGCGCCGAGCCATTGGTTGGTGACGGCGCGTCGGTCAAGCCGACGCCGTTCGTGCTGGAAGCGGATGGCCGTTTCGCGTTGTGGCGCAATCATGCGCACGAGCTGCGCATTGCCGAACGCGTCCGCGCGCGGCTTGGTGCGGGGCGCGGCGTCGCTGCCGCGACACTCGCGGACGATCTCGATACGCTGTTCCAGGGCGAACGCTCGGCCGCGGTGCAGAGCCAGCGCGATGCCGTGGCCGGCATCGTCGGCCGCCGCTTGTTCGTGCTCACGGGAGGACCCGGCACCGGCAAGACCACGACGGTGTTGCGCATGCTGTTGATGTTGCAGCGACGCCGCGAACAACCCCTGACGATCCGGACTGCTGCGCCTACCGGCAAGGCTGCGCAACGACTATTGCAATCGCTGCGCGCAGGCAAGCAGGCAATGTCGGCGGCGGGCTCGGCGCCGTTGCCGCAGGATTGGCAACCGCTGCTGGCGCGGATTCCCGATACCGATGCGTTGACTGTGCATCGCCTGCTCGGTTTCGATCCGCGTCGCAATGTGTTCACCCGCAGTGCGATGAACCCGATCGGCGTGGATGTCGTGGTGATCGACGAAGCCTCGATGCTGGATATCGGCATGCTGCGTGCGCTGCTCGACGCGGTGCGTGCGGACGCGACCCTGATTCTCGTCGGCGATGCCGATCAGTTGACCTCGGTTGCCGCCGGTTCGGTGCTGATGGATCTGGTCGCGGCGTTGTCGCGCGCACAAGCGCCGGAACGCGTGCGCTTGGAGCACAGTTTCCGCGCCACGCCGCGGCTGGAGTCGATCAATGCCGCGGTTCGCGATGGTGACGCCACAGTGCTCGCCGCCGCTTTCGACGCTGCCGGCACCGCGGCACGTCGCGTCGATGTCGGCACCGCGGCGGCGTTGCGTCGGCAATTGGATCGCTGGGCCGGCGAGCTTGCGCAGTTGCCGATCCGGCCCACGCTCGCCGTATCCGCGAACAACGCCGACGCCGACGAACGCCAACGCATCGGGCAGAAAAACATGGATGCCGCGCTCACGGCGCTGCGCGCACTCGCGCAGCGGCAATTGCTTTGCGCATTGCGCGAAGAGGCGTTCGGTGCACTCGCCGTCAATCAGGCGACTGAGCAACGGCTCAAGCGACTCTGGGGCGTGCCGCAGAGCGATGTCTGGTATCCGGGGCGCGCAGTCCTGATCGCGCGCAACGACTACGTGTCGGGCCTGTTCAATGGCGATGTCGGCCTGGTGCTTGCGGACGCCGATGGCAGCATGCGTGTGTGGTTTGAGACGAGCGTCGCGGATGGCCACATCGGCGCGCGCGGTCTGCCGTTGTATACATTGCCGCCACACGACGGCGCCTTTGCCATCACCGTGCACAAAAGCCAGGGTTCGGAATACGCTTGCGCCGCCGTGCTGTTGCCGCCCGACCCGGCGCACAGAATCCTGTCGCGGCAACTGCTTTACACCGGATTGTCGCGGGCGCAATCCGCGAGCGAACTATGGGCGTCCGCCGGCAGCGTGGCCGCCGCGCTGGCGCAGCCCATCCGTCGTGCCGGAGGCCTGGCGGCGCGATTGACCTGATCGCGTAGCGGAAAATCGCTGGCGCCTGAGGCATACTGCCGGGCCGACCAGCGGTTCGATCCGATGAGTGGAACGTTATACATCGTCGCCGCGCCTTCCGGTGCCGGCAAGACCAGCCTTACCCGCGCCCTGCTCGAACGCGAGCCGGGCATGGCGCTGTCGGTGTCGTATACCTCGCGCGAGCCGCGGCCGGGCGAGGTCGATGGCGTGCACTATCATTTCGTTACGCGCGCTGAATTCGAGGCGATGGTCGCGCGCGGCGAGTTTTTCGAACATGCCGTCGTGCACGGCGATCTGAAAGGCACCGCGCGCGCGCCGGTCGAGCGCACACTGGCACAGGGTCGCGACGTGCTGCTGGAAATCGACTGGCAGGGTGCGCGTCAGGTGCGCGAAAAACTGAACGACACAGTGAGCATTTTTATACTTCCGCCGTCGCGGCGCGAACTCGAACGTCGCCTGCGCGCGCGCGCGTCCGACAGCGAGGATGTCATCCGCCGCCGCCTGGCGGACGCGCGCCCGGATCTCGAACATGCCGCGGAATTCGATTACCTGGTCGTCAACGACGATTTCGCCGTTGCGCTCGGCGCGCTGTGCGCGATCGTTGAGAGTCGTCGCGCCGCAAGCCGGTATCCGAAAGCGGACCATGCGGCACTGCTCGCCGAACTGCTGCGGCAGGATTGAGTGTCGCCATCGCGGCTGACGCCGCGCTTAACCGGCGTTGCGGTTTTGCTTTCGCCGCGCTCCGCGCTCGGGTAAGGTAGCCGTTTCCCCGCACATCACTGTCCGAACGCATGAGCGCCAGCGCGAATCCCCGAGTCAGCCACGACGACGTTACGGTTCGCGATCCATTGATCCGCATCCGCGGCCTGCGCACCGCGCTCAATGGCAAGACGATTTTCGAAGGCGTCGATCTGGATATTCCGCGCGGCAGAATCACCGCGATCATGGGTCCCAGCGGCACCGGCAAAACCACCTTGATGCGCCACATCACCGGCCAGCTTGCACCGGATGCGGGCGAGATCGTGGTCGATGGTGCGAATGTCGCGCGCATCGGCCGCGACGCGTTGTTCGGATTGCGCGAGAAAATCGGCTATCTGTTCCAGAACTCGGCCTTGCTCACCGATTACTCGGTGTTCGAGAACGTGGCGTTTCCGTTGCGTCAGCATCTGAAATTGCCGGAAGAACTGCTGCGCAACATCGTGCTGACCAAGTTGCAGGCGGTGGGTCTGCGCGGCGCGGCGAACCTGATGCCGAGCGAATTGTCTGGCGGCATGATGCGGCGCGTCGCACTCGCGCGCGCGATCGTGCGCGATCCGATGCTGATCATTTACGACGAGCCTTTCGTCGGTCTCGATCCGATCGCACTGAACCAGATTCTCAAATTGATCCGCACCCTGAACCAGACGCTGGGCATCACCAGTATCCTCGTGGCGCACGAACTGGCTGCGGTGCGCAGGATTGCCGACAGCATCTACCTGCTTGCCGGCGGCAAGATCGCCGCGCATGGCGCGCCGGACGAACTTGCGCGCGGCGAAACGCCGTGGACGCGACAATTCTTCAGCGGCGAGGCGGATGGCCCGGTGCCATTCCATTACCCGGCGCCGGATTACGCAGTCCAATTGGGCCTGGCCGGAGCCGCGCCGTGAGTATCGTGCGCAAACCACCGTCGCGATTGGCCGACAGCCTGGCCCAGATCGGCGCCTGCGGCATCTTTTTGTTCCGCATTCTCGGCGCGGTACCACTGAGTCTGCGCTATCTGCGCGAAACCGTGCGCCAGGTATACTTTGTCGGCGCGATGAGCCTGGTCATCATCATGACCTGCGGTCTGTTCGTCGGCATGGTGCTCGGCTTGCAGCTCTACCACACGCTGTCGATCTTCGGCGGCACCGCCGCGCTCGGTACCGTGGTTGCGTTGTCGCTGTATCGTGAACTCGGGCCGGTGGTCACGGCCTTGCTGTTTGCCGGCCGCGCGGGTACCTCGATCACCGCCGAAATCGGCCTGATGCGCGCGACCGATCAGCTCGATGCGATGGAGATGATGGCGGTGGATCCGCTCGCCTACGTGGTCGCGCCGCGCTTTCTCGCCGGCATCATTGCGATGCCGCTGCTGGCCTGCGTGTTCAACGCGCTCGGTATTCTTGGTGCGCATCTGGTCGGGGTCGTCTGGCTCGGTCTGGACAACGGCACGTTCTGGTCGAACATGACTTCCAGCGTGGATGTCTGGTCCGACGTGATGACCGGTGTGTGGAAGAGTCTGGCCTTTGGCGCGGTGTGTACACTGATCGCCACGTTCCAGGGTTACACCACGCCGCCGACCAGTGAAGGCGTCGCTTATGCGACCACGCGCACTGTGGTGTTCTCGTCGATTGCCACCTTGGCGATCGATTTCGTGATGACTGCGTTCCTCATGTGACGCAAGGACAAATCCAATGGCACAACGACAATCCTTCCAGATCGGCACCGGGCTTTTCATCCTGCTCGGCTTCGCCGCACTCGGTTATCTCGCCACGCAGACGACGAGCCTGGCCAATTACCGCCAGGGCGACAGCTACGCGATCAAGGCGCGCTTCACCAATATCGGCCAGCTCAAGCTGCGCGCACCGGTGAAAATTGCCGGCGTGCGCGTCGGCAGCGTGGGCAGCATCGTGCTCGAGCCGGACAAGCTCGATGCGCTGGTCACGTTGTCGATCGACAAGCGTTACGACAAGATTCCGGATGATTCGGCCGCCGCTGTGTTCACCAGCGGTTTACTGGGCGACCAGTATGTTGCCCTGCAGCCGGGCGGCTCGCCGGACAATTTCAAGAACGGTGATGAAATCGTGCTGACCCAGAGCTCGATGCAGCTCGAGGAGCTGATCGGCAAGTATCTGGTCGGCGGCGACGCAGGCAAGACTGGCGACAAGGCCGGCGCAAAGCCCGATGCGCAATCCGGCGAGAAATCCGGCAAGCAGCCAACTGAATAAGGTGACGACAATGCGTTTTGTATCTTTCTTGCTTTGTGTAATCGCGTTGGGCGCAATCACGCCGGTGCATGCGGACAATCCCGCCGCCAGCCGCTCCACGCCGAATCAGGTCGTGCAAGGCATCGTCGACGATCTGGCCAAGACCATGGAGACGCGGCGCGCCGAGCTGCAACAAAACCGCGAGGCCCTGCTCAAGGTCATCGATGGCATCGTGCTGCCGCATTTCGACATCGACTATGCCTCGATCCTGGTACTCGGCCAGAACGCACGCGCGGCAACGCCGGAACAACGCGCGCGTTTCGCCAAGGCCATGTACAACTCGATCACCCACCGCTATGCCGAAGGCTTGCTCAAGTACACCGAGGGCCGCGTGCGCGTGTTGCCGTTCCAGGGCGAACTGAACGAAAAACGCACCCTGGTGCGCACCCAGGTCGTGCTCGACGACGGCAAGGTGGTGCCGGTGGACTACGCTTTCCGCAAGACCCGGGATGGTGAATGGAAAGCCTACGATGTGATCATCGAAGGCATTTCCTATGTCACCAACTATCGCAACCAGGTCGCGCAGGAAATCCAGAAATCCAGCCTCGATGCGCTGACGACGCGCCTGGAATCACAAGGTGCCAAGGCGCTGGAAACTCTGGAACAAAACGGCAAAAAGTGAGTATCGCGCCGTTCTTTCATATCGAATCCGACACCCTGGGCACGCTGCGCGTGTCCGGAGCGATCTCCTTCGTCAACGCGGCGCAGGCGTTGATGCAGACGCCGCAGTTCATCGTGCGCGCGGACGCGACGCTCGATCTGGATCTCGCTGCACTTGAAAATGCCGACAGCGCCACGCTGGCCGTGTTGATCGCCTGGGCGGCGCGGGCGCGGCGCACAGGTGCGACGCTGCGCTATCTGCATGCGCCGCAAGGGCTGCGCAATCTGGCGCGGCTATGCGACGTGGAAGGTTTGTTGGGACTGGCGTGAGCCGGGATTATTGCTGCTGCGCCGGATGCTTTTCGTCCGGTTTCTTCTTCTGCTGCTTCTCGTATTGCTCCTGTTCTTCCAGCAGCTTGTCGGCATCGTCGATATCGTTCACGCCCTGCAGTGACTGGATGACTTCCAGCGGCGGTTCGCCACGATAGATTTGGTAGAGACGACGTTGACGGTAGGCGTCGCGGTAAAACACGTAGGGATCGTAGACGCCTTCAAGCAGGCTTTCGGCATCGATCGCGCTGGAGCGCAGCGTGACCAGATACAGCAGCGAGGGATAATACTGGGCGTCGAAACGGAAATCGTTGTGGCGCGAGTAGATCGACATCGGGTCGAAGAAATAGCTGTCTACCGGCAGGCGCCAGACATCGCGCAGCGTGGTCGAGCCGATCAGCGGCAGCACCAGATAAGGACCATCCGGTACGCCCCACTTGGCGAGGGTGACGCCGAAATCGGTCGCGCTGGCGTCGATGCCCATTTCGCTGGCTGGATCGAAGAACCCGAGCACGCCGACGGTGGAATTGATCGCCAGCCGGCTGGTGGCCTTGGCCGCCTGCGGAAAATTGGCTTGCAGCAGATCGTTCGCGATCGTGATCGGCGATTCGATGTTGGCGAAAAAGTTGCTGATCAGGGTGCGCGAAGTCGGGTTCGTGATCTTGCGATAGCCCACGGCTACCGGGCGAATCGCCACGCGGTCGGCAAAATCGTTGAACACGTATACTTTGCGATTCAGGCTTTCGAGCGGGTCGTCCTTGCGTGGCATGGGTGTGGCGCAGCCGGCCAGCAAGGCGAGAACAAGCCCCAGGCCGACGAACTTTTGCACATGCTTGAGTGGCATATCGTTCCGTTTTCCAGCTTGCATCACGCCGCGCTGTCCGCACCGGACGCGCGGTCGCTTCATGCCAAGGGGCCTAGCCTAAAGCATCTGGGGGCGATTTTGCACGGCGCAATCGTGTGTTCGTGCAGAGAGGGTTCAGGTGCCGGTTTGCGCTGTATGAACGACTGCCGCTACAATGCTTCTCGTATAAATTTATGAAACCGCATAGTTTTTGAGGAATTTATGGCACGCATTACCGTAGAAGACTGCCTGTCCGTGGTCGACAATCGCTTCGAGTTGGTGCTGATGGCGACCAAGCGTGCGCGGCAGTTGGCCAATGGCGCCGACGCACTGGTGGATGCCAGCAACGACAAGCCGACCGTGCTCGCGTTGCGCGAAATCGCCGGGCGCAAGGTGAATCAGGAATTGATCGACGAGATTGCACGTCAAGAACGTGAGAAGGCCGAACGCGAGGCGCTGGAATGGGCTGCCGCCGAAGTCGACGAAGATCTGGCCAAGGGCGGCGACGACCTCTGATGCACTACGCCGGGCCAATTGCGCTACATCTGCGCCGGCCCGCGGCGATCGCCGGCTGTTCGATGCGGACGGCCTGGACGGCCTGATCTGCCGCCCGAGACAACCATGAGCACGGCGACGCGGGACATTCTTCCTGCCGACGTGCAAGCACTGCAACAACGTCTGCTCGCCTATCTTCCGGCCGAGCAGGTTGGGCGTGTCCGCGACGCCTATCTGATTGGCGCGCGCGCCCACGCCGGACAGAAACGCAAGAGCGGCGAACCCTATATCACCCATCCGGTTGCCGTTGCCGGCATCCTCGCCGATCTGGGCATGGATGCGGAAACCATCATCGCTGCGATCCTGCACGACACTCTGGAAGATACGCCGCTATCGCGCGCCGAGCTGGAATCCACGTTCGGCACCACCGTCGCCGAACTCGTTGATGGCGTCACCAAGCTCGACAAGGTCAAGTTCCGCAGCCTGCAGGAAGCGGCCGCGGAAAGTTTCCGCAAGATGCTGCTGGCAATGGCGCGCGATCTGCGCGTGATCCTGATCAAACTCGCCGATCGTCTGCATAATATGCGCACGCTGGCGGCGATGGCGCCCGAAGCGCGCCGCCGTATCGCGCGCGAAACCCTCGACATCTACGCGCCGATCGCTCAGCGTCTGGGCATGAACAAGTTCCGCGCCGAATTGCAGGAGCTGGGATTCCGCGCGCTGTTTCCCACTCGCCACCGCGTGATCGCCGCGCGCATCAAGAGCGTGCTCGGCAACCGCCGCGAGGCCATGAGCAAGATCGAGGCTGCCTTGTCGGCACGGCTCACGCAGGAGCAGATGCGCCATCGCGTGGTCAGCCGGGTCAAGTCGCCGTACAGCATTTATTCCAAGATGCGCGCCGAGAACAAGACCTTCGCCCAGGTCGTGGATGTCTACGGTTTTCGCGTCGTTACCCAGGCGACGATGGATTGCTACCACGCGCTCGGCGCGGTGCATGCCTTGTACAAACCGCTGGATGCGCGCTTCCGCGATTTCATCGCGATTCCGAAGGCCAACGGTTATCAATCGCTGCACACCGTGTTGTTCGGGCCGTTCGGCGCGCCGATCGAAATCCAGATCCGCACCGAAGACATGGATCAGGTCGCCGAGCGCGGCGTCGCCGCACACTGGGTCTACAAGACCTCGGCCGAACCGGCCAGCGCCGCGCAGACGCGCGCGCGCGAATGGGTTGCCGGCCTGGTCGATGCGCAGACGCGCGAGCCGTCGTCGCTGGAATTTCTCGAAAATGTAAAAGTGGATTTATTCCCTGACGACGTCTATCTGTTCACACCCAAGGGCAGCATCCTGGCGCTGCCGCGCAACGCGACGGCGCTGGATTTCGCCTACGCCGTGCATACCGATGTCGGCACCCACGCGGTCGCCGCGCGCGTCGACAAGAAACTGGTGCCGCTGCGTCAGCATCTGAATTCCGGCGAAACCGTCGAGGTAATCACCGCGCCGTCGGCGAGTCCGAGTCCGCAATGGCTGGAATGGGCGGTGTCGGCGAAGGCGCGCACCGCGATCCGGCATTTTCTCAAGCGCCTGCAACACGAAGACGCGGTCGAGTTCGGCCATCGCATGCTCGATCGCGCATTGGATGCGCGCGGCGCTTCGCTGGAAACGATTCCGGCGCCGGCGCTCGATCGTTATCTGACCGAGGCCAAATTCAAGCGTCTGGAAGAATTGCTCGCCGACATCGCGCTTGGCAATCGCATGCCCGATCAGGTCGCCGCACAACTCGCGCTGACGCCCGGTGCCAGCGTGCCCGGGCGCACGCGCCACGCGGCCGAAAAAATCCTGATCAGCGGCGGCGAACGCGGCGTGTTGAGTTTCGGCAATTGCTGTCATCCGGTGCCGGGCGACGATATCGTCGGGTATCTGTCGGCCGGCAAGGGCATCGTCGTGCACCGGTTCGATTGCCCGAACATGCCTGAGTACCGAAAAACCCCGGAACGCATCGTGGCGATCGGCTGGGATCGCGAAATCAGTGGTGATTACCGCGTGCAGTTGCGCGTCGTCGTCGACAACAAGCCGGGCGTGCTTGCAACTATCGCCGCGGCCATCGCCGAGGGCGATTCAAACATCGAGAATGTTGAATACCAGGAACGTGATCAGCAGACGTCGACCCTGATGTTCACCATCGAAGTGCGCAACCGCAAGCATCTGGCCGACGTCATGCGCCGCGTGCGCCGTGCGCCGGTGGTGCATGGCGTATATCGGCATCCCTGAGAGACGGCGCCGGTTTGCGTTTATTATCCTGTTTCCCCTGTTGCCTGCGGAGTTGTCATGAACCGTCAGATTGTCGCCACCGCCGATGCGCCCAAGGCCATCGGCCCGTATTCGCAGGCCGTGCGCTGCGGCAGCACGGTATACTTTTCCGGACAAACACCCATCGATCCGGCCACCGGCGCACTCGTCGCCGGTGACATCACGGCGCAGGCGCGGCGCGTGTTCGAGAATCTCAAGGCGGTGTGCGCGGCCGCTGACGGGTCGTTGGCGCAGGTTGCGCGCGTCGGTATCTATCTGACTGATCTGGCCAACTTCGCCGCGGTGAACGCGGTGATGAAGGAATATTTCGCCGAACCTTTTCCTGCGCGTTCGACCATCGGCGTGGCCTCGCTGCCGCTCAATGCCCAGGTCGAGATCGACATGATCCTGGTGCTCGACTAGACGCGTCGTGCGAGCGCAGTTGCCAGTCGATTCTGCGGCGGCAGGCACGACCGAAGCGGCGCTGCGGTCCGTTGCCGTGTTGTCCGGCGTAGGGCCGGCACTGGCGGCGGTGCTGGAACGGTTGGGTCTGACGACCTTGCAGGATCTGTGGTTTCACCTGCCGCTGCGTTATGAAGACCGCACCCGGATCACGCCGATCCGCGATCTGCGTCCCGGCGACAGCGCCCAGGTCGAAGGCGTCATCGAGGCGATCGAAAAAGGTTTCCGCTACCGTCCGCAACTGCGCGTGGCGATTGGCGACGCTTCGCGACAAACTTTACTTTTGCGCTTTTTCCATTTCAATAACGCCCAGGTCAATCAGTTGGCGGTCGGTACACGCCTGCGCTGTTATGGCGAGGTGCGTCACGGCGTGCAGGGCCTGGAAATGGTGCATCCGCAATATCAGCGGCTGGCCGCCGATGCGGCAAGTGGCGTCGAGGAACGGCTCACGCCGGTGTACCCGACTACCGAAGGGCTTGGCCAGAAACGCCTGGCCGGCTTGATCGAGCGTGCGCTGGGGCAATTGCCCGCGGACGAAATGCTGGAACTGATTCCGGGAAAACTGCGCAAAGTACACAAATTATCCTCGTTGCGCGCGGCCCTGCTGTATGTGCATCGTCCACCGCCGGATGCGGATCTGGCGAGCCTGGCGCTCGGCGCGCACCCGGCCCAGCAGCGACTCGCGTTCGAGGAATTGCTGACCCAGCATCTGAGTCTGAAACGCTTGCGTCAGCGCCTGCGTGCGCACACCGCGCCAGCCCTGCATGGCGATGGCGGCTTGCGCACACGTTTTCTGGCCGCATTGCCGTTTGCGTTGACGCGGGCGCAGCAGCGTGTCGCGACCGAGGCCGTGCGCGATCTCGCACAGCCGCAGCCGATGCTGCGCCTGATTCAGGGCGACGTCGGCTCGGGCAAGACTGTCGTTGCTGCCATCGCCGCGCTAGCGGCGGTCGAGTCCGGTTATCAAGTCGCGCTGATGGCACCAACCGAATTGCTGGCCGAACAACACTTCCGCAATTTCCAGCGCTGGATGACGCCGCTCGGCGTCGACGTCGTCTGGCTTGCGGGCAAGCTCAAGGGCAAGGCGCGCACGGCGGCGTTGGCGGCGCTCGCCAAATCCGCGCAGATCGCCATCGGCACCCACGCGCTGATGCAGGAAGGCGTCGCGTTCCGCCATCTGGGTCTGGTCGTGATCGATGAGCAGCACCGCTTCGGCGTGCATCAGCGTCTGGCGCTGCGCGACAAGGGTCGAGCGCCGCATCAAGCGGCGCGAGGGCGAGACACGGAGGTCGAGCGGCAGCCCACCACCGACGCTTTCGGCCTCGGTCGCGTGCCGCATCAACTCGTACTCACCGCGACGCCGATTCCGCGCACGCTGGCGATGACGGCGTATGCTGATCTCGACGTTTCCGTACTCGATGAATTACCGCCCGGACGCACGCCGGTGACGACGGTGGCGATCGCCAACGCGCGCCGTGCCGAGGTCGTCGAGCGCATTCGTGCCGCTTGTGCCGGCGGGCGCCAGGCGTATTGGGTGTGCACGCTGATCGAGGAATCCGAACAATTGCAGGCGCAGGCCGCCGAAGCCGTGCATGCGGAGTTGATCGCTGCGCTGCCGGGACTGCGCATCGACATCATCCACGGACGCATGAAACCCGTGGCCAAGCAGGCAGCGATGGCGCAGTTCGAGTCCGGCGCCACCGCGTTGCTGGTGGCGACCACGGTGATCGAAGTTGGCGTCGATGTGCCGAATGCCAGTCTGATGATTGTCGAAAACGCCGAGCGTCTCGGTCTGGCGCAATTGCACCAGTTGCGCGGCCGTGTCGGCCGCGGCAGCGCCGCCTCCAGTTGTGTACTTCTATACCAGATGCCGTTGTCGGCGCTGGCGCGTCAGCGTCTGGACGTGTTGCGCGAAACCAACGACGGTTTCCGCATCGCCGAAAAGGATCTGGAATTGCGCGGCCCCGGCGAAGTGCTGGGTACGCGCCAGACCGGTCAACTCGCGTTGCGCATTGCCGATCTGGCCCGCGACGCGCACTTGCTGCCCGCGGTGCAACGTGCCGGCGCGCTGATGTTGCGCGATCACCCGGATCTGGTCGAACGCCTGATCGTGCGCTGGATAGGGCAGGCGACGAACTATGCCGGCGCATGATCGCAAAAATGTATACCTGCCCAACCAATGCGCATATCGTGCTCGACGTCGACCAGGCGCGTTTCGAGGCACTGATTGCATCGGCGCTCGCTGCCGGCTGAGCACCGATGTGACGTCAGCTGCGCTCGGTGTTGGCTGGCGCCGCTGCCAGCAAGGGATTGCGGAACCACACGTCGGTCTGCGGGAAGGCCATCTCGATACCGTGTTCGCGGAAGACTTCGGCGATGCGTGTATACAATGCGCTGCGGGCGCGATTGCGGTCGCCGATTTCGCCGATGAATACACGCAGATCAAAGTCGAACGTGCAGGCGGAAATCTGCACGAACCAGCAGGTCGGCGCCGGGTCCTTGACCACCAGCGCTTCGGTGGCGGCGATCTCGAGCAACAGGTCGCGCACTTCGCGCGGATCGCTGGAGTATGCCGCGCCGATGCGCAGCACCACGCGGGTGACGGTGTCTGAGAGCGTCCAGTTGGTCAGACGTTCGGTGATGAAGGCCTTGTTCGGCACGACCACTTCCTTGTTGTCCCAGTCGATCAAGGTGGTCGCGCGTGTGCGGATACGCGCGACGCTGCCTTCGATGTCGCCGATCGAGATCACGTCGCCGATGCGGAACGGGCGCTCGAACAACACAATCAGGCCGGAAATGAAATTGGCGAAGATTTCCTGCATGCCGAAACCCAGGCCCACGGAAAAACCCGCCGCCAGCCATTGCAGATTGCTCCAGCGCAAGCCGAGCATCGACAGGCCGACGATGGTGCCGACGATGACGATCAGATAACGGGTCACGCTGGTGACGGCGTAGCGCGTCGGCGCATCGACATGGAAACGACGCAGCACGCCGACTTCGAGCAGTCCCGGCAGGTTGCGCGTGGCGACCAGGGTCAAAGCGAGCGCGACGGCGGCTTCGAGGGCGTCGCGCAGGTTCACTTGCAGCGCGACCTCCTTGCCCGCCAGCGTTTGCGTGGATTGCCACAGCGCGACATTGCCGAGCAGCGACAATGCCGGCGTGATATCCGACCAGATCCACAGCAGTGCGCCGACGCTGCCGAGTATCGTCAACGCGCGTAACGCACGCCGCGTTTGCGCGCTGA
>JANWJJ010000045.1 GCA_025451955.1 Rudaea sp.
AGCACGTCGAGCTTGGTGATGGCCAACCCATTGATGCCGCTGATCTGTACTGCGCGCTTGAGCGCGACCAGATCGATCCAGCCGCAGCGGCGCGGACGTCCGGTAGTAGCGCCGTATTCGTTGCCGCGCTTGCGCAGCGCCTCGCCGGTGGCGTCGTCGAGTTCGGTCGGGAACGGGCCGCCGCCGACCCGCGTCGCGTAGGCCTTGCAGATGCCGAGCACGTAGTCGATATCGCTGGCGCCGACGCCGGTGCCGGCATACGCACCGCCGACCGTGGTGTTGGACGAAGTGACGAATGGGTAGGTGCCGTGGTCGATGTCGAGCAAGGAGCCTTGCGCACCTTCGTACAGGATATGCGCGCCGGACTTGCGCAGATCGTGCAACGTGGTCGAGACATCGTCGATCATCGGCTTGACGTAATCGCCGAAAGCCAGCGCTTCGTCGAGTACTTTTTGATAATCGACTTCGTCGGCCTTCAGCCAGTTTTTCAGCACGAAGTTGTGATACTCGACCACACCGCGCAATTTTTCCGGCAGCTCGTTCGGATACATCAAATCCGCCACGCGGATGCCGCGGCGCGCGACCTTGTCCTCGTACGCCGGGCCGATGCCGCGACCGGTGGTGCCGATCGCGTTCTTGCCGCTCGCCTTCTCGCGCGCCTGATCCAGGGCGATGTGGTACGGCATGATCAGCGGCGTTGCCGGACTGATCTTCAGACGCGAGCGCACATCCACGCCGGTGGCTTCGAGTTCGCCGATTTCCTGTTGCAAGGCCGCCGGCGAAAGCACGACGCCGTTGCCGATAAGACAAAGTACATTTTTGCGCAAAATTCCCGAGGGAATCAGATGCAGCACGGTCTTCTTGCCGCCGATCACCAGCGTGTGACCCGCATTGTGGCCGCCCTGAAAACGCGCGACCGCGCCGACGCGCTCGGTCAGCAGATCGACGATCTTGCCCTTGCCTTCGTCGCCCCATTGCGCGCCTAAAATTACGACTGACTTGCCCATGATTTTCTCGCTTTATCTTTGCTTGTCATTCCAGCATGGTCGAAGCCGCGACAGCGGCTGAGGGGAATCCAGTTGCCAAGGATGGCGACACTAACTCCTGCCACAAATCCAACCACTCCGGGTTATTCTTTTCAATCAATCGAACCTTCGCTGCGCGCGACCACTTCTTCAGGTGTTTCTCGCGGAGAATGGCATGGATCATATCCACATGGATTTCGTACCAGACCAAATCGTGCACGCCATATCGATTGGTGAATCCTTCCACAGTATTGTTGCGATGCTCGTAAATCCTTTTGATCAGATCCGAAGTTACTCCAACATACAAAGTCCCATTGCGGCGGCTGGCAAGCATGTAAACGCAAGGCTGCTTTTCATTCATCAGCTTCGGTTCTAATCGCGTCCGTGCAGTCTGGATTCCGGCAATCCCTGCCGGAATGACAAGCTTTTCAACTCACCAACTTCAACGCCAGCAATCCGATGCCAATCATCACGCCGCCGATGATGCGCAACTGGCGCGGTTCGAGCTGGCGCATTTGCTCGGCCATGCGCTGCCAGGCATGCGGCGCGGCGAACAAGAACAAGCCCTCGAAAACCACGACCAGGCAAACGGCGGCGGCAAACTCATGATGCATGCTCGGAAGAATTCCCGTGGAGCGAGGATGAAAACGGGCGGTTACGGTTTGGTTTCGCCCTTGCTCGCGTCGAAGTAATGCATGAATTCGGATTTCGGATCGAGCACGATCACGCCGCTGTTCTTGAACGCGTCGCGGTAGGCTTCGAGGCTGCGGTAGAACGCGTAGAACTCGGGATCCTTGCTGTACGCCGCGGCATAGATTTCCGACGCTTTCGCATCGCCCTCGCCACGCACCTGCTGCGCATCGCGCTCGGCTTCGGCCTTGATCACTTGCACCTGACGATCGGCGTCGGCCTCGATCTTGGCCGCGGCTTCCTGACCGTTCGAGCGCTGCTCGTTGGCCAGACGATTGCGTTCGGCGCTCATGCGCTTGTAGACCGAGCCTAGCACTTCGTCGGGAAACTCGATGCGCTTGATGCGCACGTCGACGATGCGGATGCCGAGGGTTTTCTCGCTCGCCTTGTTGGCCTGATCGCGGACATGTTCGGTGATATCCGAACGCGCGCTGGCAATCAGTTCGTTGAGAGCGCGCGCGTTGAACTCGAAGCGCAACGCATCCTTGATGATCGGCGCCAGCCGCTGATTCGCCAGTGTCTGCAAGTTGTCGGCGCCGAACGAACGGTAATAGGCAGCGGGATCGCTGATTTTCCACTTGACGTAGAAATCGACATTGACCGCTTTCTTTTCCGAAGTGAAGTAACGCTCGGGTTGAGCTTCGAGATTGAGGATGCGGCGATCGTAACGCACGACCTGCTGGACCAGCGGCAGTTTGAAATGCAGGCCGGGTTTGTAATCGGCACTCGTCGTGCCGGCACCTTCGATGCGGCCGAACTGTAATACCAGGGCGCTCTGGCCTTCGCGCACGATGAAGGCGCTGTTGGCGATCAGCATCACCAGCAACAAGGCAATGACGGGCGGCAGAAGTTTCATGGACTGTCTCCCTTGCCGGGTTTGTGCGCATCGGTTGCCGCGCTCGCTGCGGCGGCGGCAGTCGCGGCGGCGGCAGCATCCGCATCGGCCTTGAGTTTGTCCAACGGCAGATAAATCATGTTCTTGCCATTGCTGCCGTCGACCACCTTGAGATTGTCGCCGAGCACACCCTGCATGGTTTCCAGATACAGGCGCTTGCGGGTGACTTCCGGCGCCGCCTTGTACTGCGCTTCGATCAGGCTGAAGCGTTGCGTGTCGCCCGTGGCCGAGGCGATATGCGCGGCCTTGTAGCCGTTGGCTTCGGCGAGAATGCGCGCCGCTTCGCCGCGCGCCAGCGGCACGACTTTCGCCGCATAACCCTGTGCTTCATTGATGAACTGCTGCTGGTTGTTGCCGGCATTGTTGGCGTCGTCGAACGCTTCTTTGACTTCCGGCGGCGGCAGGATCTTCTGGAAATTGACTTCGGTGACGAGCAGGCCGACACCATAACTATCCAGGGTCTGCTGCAAGAGTTTCTTGGTTTCGCCGACGACTTCGGAACCGTGGCCGGACAGAATTGTATCCATCTCGCTGCGGCCGATGACCTGGCGCACCGCGCTTTCAGCGGCCTGTTTCAGCGTAGCGTCTGGCTGGTTGGCGGCGAACAGGTATTGCTTGGCGTCAGTAACCTGATATTGCACGTTGAAATCGACCAGAACGACATTTTCGTCCTTGGTCAGCATGCGCACTTCGTCGGAGATCGAGCGCACATTGGTCGCATCGACCGGGATCACCTGCTCGATTGGCGCCGGCCATTTCAGATTCAGGCCGTTCTGCATCACCCGGTTGAACTGGCCGAAGCGCAGCACCACGCCGATCTGCTGCGCATCGATCTTGGCGAACGAAGTCAGCGCGATCCAGCCGACGATCAGCACGAGGACGATCAGGGCCACGCCGCCGCTACCGCTGCCGCCACTTCCGCCGGCACCGCGCAGCAGTTTGCTCACGCCATCGCGCAAGCGTTGCAGCATCGCTTCGATATCCGGCGGTTGCGGCTTGCCCTGCCAGGGATCGCGCTTGCCGCCACCAGGTTCGTTCCAGGCCATCGTTCGTCTCCATCTTGCCGCGGTGTTGCCGCGCCCTGCGGGCGTGGCAACACCGCGGCATGTTGCTGGGCAGCAACCGGCCTCAAATCAGACGGGGGTTGCCGCAGGATTGTAGAGAGCCACGCCGGCAGCGGCAAGTGCGAAGTTCAGATAGCCGCTACTTCCGGCTGCGCATCATCGAGTTGCGATTTCAACCAGTCGCCTTCGCCTTGCGGCAGGCCGAACAAGGGTTCGAGCAAACCGCGCGGCGCATCAATTTCCAGATCCCAGCCGTGTTCGGCCGGACGTTCATTGGCCACCAGCCCCTGCGCGAACAGGCGCGCGCGCAGGCGTCCGGCTGCATCCGGCACATGCAGCCAGCAATGCACGCGATCGAGCTGGAGCGCCTGCGCCAAGGCGCCGCGCAACAGATCCAGCCCCAATCGCTTCGCCGCCGACACCCAAACCCGCGGCGTGCGACCGGCGTCGATGCTGTCACTGCGTGGCGAATGTTCCACCCCACCGTTGCCGTTGAGCTTATCCAACTTGTTGAATACGAGGATTTGCGGCACATCCTGCGCGCCGATTTCCTCGAGCACCGCTTGCACGTCGGCAATGCGTTGCGGATGTTCGGGATCGGAAGCATCCACGACATGCAGGAGCAAATCCGCATCGCGGGTTTCGATCAAGGTGGATTTGAATGCGGCGATCAGATCATGCGGCAGATCGCGCAGGAAGCCGACCGTGTCGGCCAGCACCAGCGGCCCGCAGGCCAAGCCCTCGATACGCCGCAGAGTCGGGTCAAGCGTGGCGAACAGTTTATCGGCGACGTAAACATCGGCATCCGTCAGCGCATTGAACAGCGTGGATTTGCCGGCATTGGTGTAACCGACCAGGGATACCAGCGGCAACGCATTGCGCTGGCGCGCACGCCGCGCGGTACCGCGCTGGATTTCGACTTTTTGCAACCGCAGCGTCAACTGCTTGACCCGGTTGGCGAGCAGACGGCGATCCAATTCCAACTGGGTTTCGCCGGGACCGCGCAGGCCGATCGCACCACCGCGCTGGCGCTCCAGATGCGTCCAGCCGCGCACCAGGCGCGTGGCCATGTGCTTGAGTTGCGCCAGTTCGACTTGCAGCTTGCCTTCGTGCGAACGCGCGCGCTGCGCAAAAATATCCAGGATCAAGCCGGTGCGATCGACCACGCGACATTCGGTCAGCGCTTCGAGATTGCGTTCCTGCACCGGCGACAAGGCATGATTGACCAGGATCAAGTCGGCATCGAGCGCCTGCTTCTGCGCTTTCAATTCCTCGGCCTTGCCGCTGCCGATAAAGTATTTCGGATTCGGCCGCTCGATCCGCGCCGGCAGCGTTCCGACCACACTGGCGCCGGCTGAACGCGCCAGTTCGCCGAACTCGATCAGCGCTTCGGGATCGTTCTGCCCGACCCACTGCGGTTGCAGCAGCAACGCGCGTTCGCCTTTGCGGGAGCGCTCGAACAAGCTCACGAACGCGCTTGTTCCTTACTAGCCTTGCGCAGGTTCGGCATCAGCGGATTCGGCGTGATCGTTTTCGCCGCTGACTTTCACGTTGCGGCTGGGAACGATAGTGGAAATGGCGTGCTTGTAGACCATCTGGCTGACGGTATTACGCAACAGCACCACGAATTGGTCGAAGGATTCGACCGTTCCCTGCAACTTGATGCCATTGACCAAATAGATTGACACCGGTACGCGCTCGCGGCGCAGGGCATTCAAGAAAGGATCCTGCAAACTCTGACCTTTGGACATGGTTCTTCTCCGTCTTGCAATCGTTGTTATGCGAATCGGAAAAAACGGCGTGGCCGAGTTGGGATATGGCCTAAGCGCACCGATTCAAAGTGTTGAAAGTATACACGTTTCCGCGAGTTTATTGAAGTATGGCGAGAAAATCCGTCAACGCGGCCGCCGCCAGCACGGCATGATCCGGCGCAAATGGATCAAGCACGCGCGCATCGAGTTCAGATCGCAGCCAGGTCATCTGGCGTTTGCCGAGCTGGCGCGTGGCGAAAATCGCGCGGTCGCGGAATTCCGCCGCGCCGAATTGGCCGTCCAGATGCTGCCAGGCCTGACGATAACCGACCGCGCGCAGCGCCGGCAGATCGGCGTGCAAATCGCCACGCACGCGCAGGGCACGGACTTCGCCGAGAAAATCCTGCGTGATCATCGCGTCCATGCGCTGTGCGATGCGCGCGTGCAACGGCGCACGATCCCGCGGAATCAAGGCCAGCTTCAACACGCGATACGGGAACCGGCGTGGCAATCCACCCTGCTGCAACGATAACGGCTTGCCGGTCAAGGCAATCACTTCCAGCGCGCGCTGGATACGCTGCGTATCGCCGGATCGGATTCGCGCTGCGGCCTGCGGATCAAGTTCATGCAGACGCGCATGCAGCGCCGGCCAACCGTGGATTTTCGCTTCGTCCGCCAACCGTGTGCGCAACGTCGGGTCGGCCTCGGGCAAGTCCGACAGCCCCGATTGCAACGCGCGAAAATACAATCCGGTGCCGCCGACCAGCAGCGGAATGCGTCCGTTCAAGGTAATTGCTTGCATCTCGCGCAAGGCATCGTCGTGGAATTCCGCCGCCGAATACGGCTGCGCCGGGTCGCGGATATCGATCAGGCGATGCGGAAAGCGCGCCAGAGTTTGCGCATCGGGCTTGGCCGCACCGATTTCCAGGCCGCGATACACCAGGGCGGAATCGACGCTGATCAAATCCAGCGGGAAATGCTTGGCCAGCGCACAAGCCAGCGCGGTCTTGCCCGAGGCGGTCGGACCCATCAGGAAGATGGCAAGTGGGCGCTGGTCAATATCCGTCATCGCTGCATTGTAAGACGCGCGCGCATTCGCGGGCCTATAATTGCGCATAGCCGACGAATCGAGGATTTCCCATGCCGAACACAATGAAAGCCCTGGTCAAGCGCGAAGCCGCCAAGGGCATCTGGATGGAACAGGTGCCGCTGCCGGAAATCGGCCCGAACGAGGTGTTGGTCAAACTCGAAAAGACCGCGATCTGCGGCACCGATTTACACATTTACAAATGGGACGAGTGGTCGCAGCGCGTGATCAAGCCGGGCCTGGTCATCGGTCATGAATTCGTCGGCCGCATCGTCGATATGGGTCCGGGCGTGCGCGGGTATACTTTGGGCCAGCGCGTGTCGGCGGAAGGTCATATCGTTTGCGGATTCTGTCGCAACTGCCGCGCCGGCAAGCAGCATCTGTGCCCGAACACCGTCGGCATCGGCGTCAATCGCGATGGCGCCTTCGCCGAATACATCGCGATGCCGGCATCCAACCTGTGGCCGATTCCGGATCAGATTCCGTCCGAACTCGCCGCGTTCTTCGACCCCTACGGCAACGCTGCGCATTGCGCGCTGGAGTTCGACCTGATCGGCGAAGACGTGCTGATCACCGGCGCTGGCCCGATCGGCATCATCGCCGCCGGCATCGCCAAGCATGTCGGCGCACGCAATGTCGTCGTCACCGATGTCAACGATTATCGCCTCAAGCTCGCTGCCGACATGGGCGCCACGCGCGTGGTGAATGTTTCCCAGCAACCGCTCAAGGACGTGGTCAAGGATCTGCACATGGAAGGTTTCGACGTCGGTTTGGAGATGTCCGGCAATCCGCGCGCGTTCAACGACATGCTCGACAGCATGTACAACGGCGGCAAGGTCGCGTTGCTCGGCATCCTGCCGAACGGCGCCGGCATCGACTGGGACAAGGTGATCTTCAAGGGCCTGACCCTGCAGGGCATCTACGGCCGGCGCATGTACGAGACCTGGTATAAAATGACGCAAATGTTGCTTACCGGATTTCCGCTGCAGAAGGTGCTGACGCATCAGGTGCACATCGACGATTTCCAGAAAGGTTTCGACCTGATGGAATCGGGCAACTGCGGCAAGGTGGTGTGTAGCTGGAATTAGACGCGTTCAGCCATGCGTTGTCACCTTGAGGAGCATCTGAATAAGCCGTCACCCCAGCGAAGGCTGGGGTTCAGTTTTTGATTTTTACCCTTTAGACCATGTGCGGAACTGGATTCCAGCCTTCGCTGGAATGACGAGCAAAAGCTTGTTCAGAGGTTTCTTAAGTGAGCGCATGGCTTCGTGCTCTAGCGCAGCGGAATATCAAGAATCTCAACGGTTCCAAAATCCGCAGCGATCTCGACTTCGATCAACAGGATTTCCCCGGACTTTCCCAGGCTACTGGTCCAACCAAGCAACAGGTTGCTGGTTTCGTCCAGC
>JANWJJ010000046.1 GCA_025451955.1 Rudaea sp.
CTTGGTCTTCAAGGGCTTTTTTATTTGTTCAACCACATTTGCTGTATCCGCAATTCAAACACGTTGCGCAGCCATCCATCAGGATGACGGCGGTGGTGTTGCACTTGTGGCACATTGTTGCGCCAGGCGGAAAAGCGTCGGCGGATTCGATGGCAAGCGCTTCTTCGTCGGTTTCGTGGTGTGCAGATTCGCCCATGGCGCCGGCGAGATCGGCGGAAATGCCGGCTACGGCATTGGTTGATGCACTGCCGCCGCGGCGGCTTGCGTCAGACTTTTTTTTTGCGCCGTCCCGGTTCGTGCGGGCTTCGTAGGCCGCACGCTTTTCGGCGATCAGTTTGCGTTGCCCGGGATCGAGTTCCGGGTCGTGCATCAGGCCGATCATCTTCAGGTGTTGCTCGATCAGGGCGCCGAGCTCGGCAACGATGGACGACATGTACACGCCGCCGGCCTTGAAGTAGCCGCCGCGCGGATCGAACACGGCTTTGAGTTCTTCCACGAGAAACGTCACGTCGCCGCCCTTGCGGAACACGGCGGACATGATTCGCGTCAACGCCACAATCCACTGGAAGTGGTCCATGTTCTTCGAGTTGATGAAGATCTCGAACGGGCGGCGCAGTTCGTATTCGGTGCCTTGATTGAGCACGATGTCGTTGATCGTCACGTACAGCGCGTGTTCGAACAGCGGCGATTTGATCTTGTAGGTGGCGCCGATCAGCGTATCCGGGCGCTCGACCTTCTCGTGCATCTGGATGACTTCGGCTTTCGGCGTCGCGCCAACGTCTTTCGGATCGGGACCGACGGCCGGAATGGATGCCGCCGCGCCGCTCTCGGGTTTGTCGACGCTGTAGCTTTTTATCTTCTTGGAAATCTTGATGGACATGGACTTCGATTCGTGTTGGCTGATGACTACGTGGTTAATTTAATTTTTATGATTTATTTTATTAAAGCGGAAGCCAGCGGAGCCGCGTAGGGCGGCCCCGCCGTGAGGCTTGCTTACTTCTTCTTTGCTTTCGCGCTGCGCCGGCCTTGCTTGTGCGCAACTTTTTTAGCGATCTTCTTCGCAGTTTTTTTCGCGGCTTTCTTCGGTGCGACCTTGCGCGTGATTTTTCGTGCAACTTTCTTCGCGGATTTGCGGACGGTTTTCTTCGCCGTCATCTTCTTTGCGCCGATCCGCTTGCGCGCGCTGGCGGCGGCTTTCTTCACCGCCTTGCTGGCAGCCTTGACCTTCTTTGCCGCGGCTTTTTTCACGGCCTTGGCTTTCTTGATCACGGTTTTTTTCGCCGCGATCGCGCGCTTGGCGACGGCCTTGCCGACCGCTGTGGCCTGCTTGACCATCACGCCCCTGACTTCGACTGCCGTTTGCGATGCCGCCTGGCCTGCCTGTTGAGCGCGCTCGGCGACGGCCTGACCGGCAGACTGCACTTTTTCCATCATCGCATCCATCGCGTTCGCGGCGCCTTCACCCATGGGCGTATGTTCGTTCTGCATATTCCCTCCGACGACCTCTTTAATTGACCTGGAATAAACGCTGAATTTGTCGCAAATTACACAATGCGACAATATCAGAATTTACCGTAGTAGCCTTCTTTCAGCGCATCGAACAGATTGGCGGCGGTATGCGTTTCGCCGTCGTATTCGATCTGTTCGTTGCCCTTGGCTTCCACTACGGTACCGTCTTCCAGCTCGAAGCGGTAGAGGGTGTTTTCCAGGTCGGCTTCCTTCACCAGCACGCCCTGGAAGGCGGCCGGATTGAAGCGGAATGTGGTGCAGCCTTTCAGGCCCTGTTTGTGGGCGTAACGGTAAATGTCCTTGAAATCTTCGTAAGGGTAGTCGGTGGGTACGTTCGCGGTTTTGGAGATCGAGGAATCCACCCACAACTGCGCCGCGGCCTGGATATCGACGTGCTCTTTCGGGCTGATGTCATCGGCCGAGATGAAGTATTCCGGCAGTTTCTGCTCGGGCTTGTCGGAAAACGGCATGGCGTCGGCGTTGATCAGCTCGCGGTAGGCCAGCAGTTCGTAGCTGAATACCTCGACTTTTTCCTTGGATTTCTTGCCCTCGCGGATCACGTTGCGCGAATAGTGGTGCGCGAACGAGGGCTCGATGCCATTGCTGGCGTTGTTTGCGAGCGATAACGAAATCGTGCCGGTCGGCGCAATCGACGAGTGATGGCTGAAGCGCACACCGGTTTCGGCAAGCTGGGCGACCAGTTCCGGGGCGATCTCGGCCACGCGCTGCATGTAACGCGAATACTTCGCGTGCAGGATGCGGCCGGGAATCCGGTCACCGATCTTGTAGCCGTCGGCCGCCATTTCCGGGCGTTGGCGCAGCATGACGGCGGTCACATCGAACTCTTCGGACATGATCGGCGCCGGGCCTTTTTCCTGCGCCAGGCTCAAGCCGACTTCCCAGCCGGCCAGGGCCATGTCGCGTGCGATCTGTTCGGTGAATTCGCAGGATTCGGCCGAGCCGTATTTCATCTTCAGCATCGTCACCGTCGAACCGAGGCCGAGAAAGCCCATGCCGTGACGGCGCTTGCGCGTGATTTCCTCTCGCTGCTGCGCCAGCGGCAGGCCGTTGATCTCGACCACGTTGTCGAGCATGCGCGTGAACACTCGCACCACTTCCTTGTATTCGTCCCAGTCGAAACGCGCCTTCGGCCCGAACGGATCGCGCACGAAGGTGGTGAGATTCACCGAGCCGAGCAGGCAGGAGCCATATGGCGGCAGCGGCTGCTCGCCGCAGGGATTGGTCGCGCGGATGTTCTCGCACCACCAGTTGTTGTTCATCTCGTTGACGCGATCGATGAGGATGAAACCCGGCTCGGCGTAGTCGTACGTCGAGGTCATGATCATGTCCCACAGATGCTTGGCGCGGACATGGCCATACACCTTGCAGGCGACCAGCCCGTCGTCGCGGGTAACGTAATTCTTGTGCGTCGGCCACTCGCGCCAGATGACCTGGGCCGGATCGTCGAGTGCGACTTCGTCTTTTTCCTTGAGATTGACCGGGAACAACAGCGGCCAGTCGGTATCGTCTTCCACCGCCCGCATGAAGCCGTCGGTGATCAGCAGCGACAAATTGAACTGGCGCAGGCGGCCGTTCTCGCGCTTGGCACGGATGAAATCCTTGGCGTCCGGATGGGCCACGTCGAACGTGCCCATCTGCGCACCGCGGCGGCCGCCGGCCGAACTGACCGTGAAGCACATCTTGTCGTAGATATCCATGAACGACATCGGCCCGGAGGTATACGCGCCGGCGCCGGCGACGAAGGCGCCGCGTGGACGCAGGGTCGAGAATTCGTAGCCGATGCCGCAGCCGGCCTTGAGCGTGAGTCCGGCTTCGTGAACCTTGTCGAGAATGCCGTCCATCGAATCTTCGATCGTGCCCGACACCGTGCAATTGATCGTGGAGGTGGCCGGCTTGTGTTCGAGCGCGCCCGCATTGGAGGTGATGCGGCCGGCCGGAATCGCGCCGCGGCGCAGCGCCCAGAGGAAACGCTCGTACCAGTATTTCTGCTTCTCGGACGTGACTTCTGCATCGGCCAGTGCCTTGGCCACGCGTTGATAGGTGTGGTCGATGCTCGCATCCACCGCTTCGCCTTGCTTGGTCTTCAGGCGATATTTCTTGTCCCAGATATCCAGGGATGCCGGCTGCAGCGGAATTTCCGCCGCGCCACGGCCGAGGGCCTCGATACGCACCGTGCTCATGTCCTTGTTACCCTCCCGAAGTTCTTCATTACGTATGTGTTGCGTTTCTTGTGTTGTGCTTCTGTTTTTGAGGCTCTCTGCTTTCGACGGCATCTTTGTTTTCGACATCATTCCCTTCGACATCACTGCCTTTGACATCAGCGGGCAATGGAAGTACCCGGTATCAGGGAAAAAGCAGCCTTCAGCGCCATGATCCGCCGGTTACGGCCGAAAAGCGCTGTATTTCGTAATCGTTTCTACCGGTGTCGTCTCCCACTGCCGACCCAAGGGGCCGAACGCCCGTTCCGGCAGGCGAAACCCAATCGTTGGGGTTTTCTCGCCGGGAGCAACCACAAGATGTTGTGATTGCGACGGAGAGGAAAGTACGCCATGCAAAAGCCATTGTCAAAAGTTTTTTTTATTCAAGAATAATCAATTATCTGGATAGGTATATTCGGGTATCAGGCGAGCTTTTTCGCCGCAGCCAAGTTCTTACTTGGCAAGCCGCCGATTTGGTTGTTGTCAAGATCTGGCGAAACCGTTTGCGCTGCTTGTGGTCTGCATAGCGGTTCGCCATCCATCTGAGGTCGTCATGCCGATTTTCCGTCCGGGGTTGCTGATCCGCGTGCTGTTCGGTCTGCTCATCGTCGCTGCCGCCAGCGTGTGTTTCCATTCGATGACCGGCACGGCCGGCACCTTGCCGATGGCCGTTGATGGCCAGCCGCTGCCCTCGCTGGCGCCGATGCTCGAGCGCGTGACGCCGGCCGTGGTCAACATCAATTCCAAGACCCGGGTGCGGGTGCGTAATCCGCTGATGGACGACCCGTTCTTTCGCCAGTTTTTCGGCTTGCAGAACGCACCGCGCGAGCGCATCGAGCAATCGCTGGGTTCGGGCGTCATCATCGATGCGGCCAAGGGCTATGTGCTGACCAATAATCACGTCATCGAAGGCGCCGACGATATTGCCGTGACCCTGCATGATGGTCGCACGCTCAAGGCCCAGGTCGTCGGCACCGATCCGGATACCGACATCGCCGTGATCCGGATTCCGGCAGAAAATCTCAGCGCGTTGCCGCTGGCGGATTCGAATCAGTTGCGCGTCGGCGATTTTGTCGTCGCCCTGGGCAATCCGTTCGGCCTGGGCCAGACCGTGACTTCCGGTATCGTCTCGGCGCTGGGCCGCAGCGGCCTGCGCGGCCTGGGTTACCAGAACTTCATCCAGACCGATGCCTCGATCAATCCCGGCAATTCCGGCGGCGCGTTGGTGAATCTGCGCGGCGAACTCGTGGGCATCAATTCGGCGATTTTCTCACCGTCCGGTGGCAATGTCGGCATTGGCTTTGCGATTCCGTCGGATCTGGCCAGTGAGGTCATGCGCCAGCTGATCGCCACCGGTACCGTTGCGCACGGCACGCTGGGCGCGGATGTGCAGGATCTGACGGCGGACATCGCGCGCATGCTTGGCAGCGAGCCGGGTGCCGGCGCGGTGGTTACGCGCGTGCGTGCGGGTTCGCCGGCCGATGCCGCCGGGATCAAGCCGGGCGATGTGATCGTTGCGGTCAACGGCAAGCCGGTGCGTGGCGAAAACGATTTTCACAACGCCGTGGGCATCGCGCAAGTCGGTTCGACCGTCGCCTTGAAGCTGCTGCGCGATGGCAAGCCACTCGCCCTGAGCGCGCGCCTAGTCGCTGAGCAGCACGCCACCGCCGATGGCGGCAAGCTCGATCCGCGCCTGACCGGTGCGGAATTGTCCGAGGCCGACGATCGCGTTCGCCGCCAGGGCCTGAGCGGCGTCAGCGTGATCCGGATCGCCGCCGGCAGCCGTGCGGCGAACAGTGGAATCAAATCCGGCGACCTGATCGTTGGCGTCAATCAGGTGGATATCGGCGGACTGGATGATCTGAAGACCTTGCTCGCGAGGCGTCCGCGCCAGGTGCTGCTTTCGGTCGTGCGTGGGCGCAACGCGTTTTTCGTGCCGTTGCAATGAGGGCGACGCACGCAGCCGACTGCGCGATAATGGCGGCGGTTCGATTCAGACAGGAAGATACGTGAGCAAGCAAAATATTGCCCGAGGGTTGGGACTGATTCTGGGTGCGGGCTTGTTCGCACTTGCGTCCGTCGCGTTGGCCGCCGGCAAAGCGCCGGCGCATCACCCCAAGGCGGCGGCGAAAACCGCCATCCCGGCAGCCGACAGCATCATCTGGCGCGGCGACCACTGCACCGCGCGCATATTCAAGGATTTGGCCAGGCAGTACGAGGCGACCAAGCAGGGCAGCGTCACACTGCAGCCATTCAGCACCATCTCGGGCCTGGATGCGGTCAATGCGGGGACCGCCGATGTCGCCGGCAGCGCGCGGGCGGCAATGCCGGAACGTGCCGAGGAAAAAAGTATAAATTTTTACCCGATCGCCTGGGATGCGCTGGTGCCGATCGTGTCGGCAGACAACCCGGTCAGCAACATCAGTCTCAAGCAACTGCATGATCTGTATCTGGGTCGCATCGACAACTGGAAGGATCTCGGCGGACCGGATGCGCCGATCAATCTCTACGGCGCGGCTCCGCCGCTGGACGGCATCGAATACTCGACGCGCCTGCTGCTGTTCCATTATGGCGATCAGACGGTATCGGTGCCGCGGTTGTACGTGAATACGGAAAAACTCGAGGAAGGCATAGCCATCGATGTGCATGGTATCGGCATGAGTACCTTGTCCGGCGTGGCCGGCAACCGCAAGATAAAAATGCTCAGCGTCGAAGGTTACAGCGCCTCGACGGCCAGCGTCGCCGACGGCACTTATCCGTTGTATACCGCCTTGTATCTGGCATCGCGTGAAGACGACAAGCGCCACGACGCCGTCGCGAAATTCATCCATTTCGTCGACAGCGACAGCGCCAAGGCGATTCTGCGCAAGCACGATCTGGTGCCGTATGCCGATGCATCCGGTTTGCTTGCCAAGCAGGAAGAGCGAGTCGCCTTCATCGATGCGCATGTGTTCCCGCAGGCCGCGACTACGGCATCGAGCGAGGCGCGGGTATCGGCGCCGAATGCCACCGCGCAGGCGTTGCAGCGCGTCGCGCCGACGTCGGAATTGACTGCCGCGGCCAAGGATCGCGCCGCGCAGGCGAAAGCCGGGAAAGACAACAACGCGACCCCGCCGGCGCAGGACAACGGCGGCCACTGAACAACGCAATGCGGATTGCGGCCATCACCCTGGATCTGGACGACACGCTCTGGCCGATCGCACCGGTGATGGAGCG
Organism: Rudaea sp.; assembly: GCA_025451955.1. Lineage (GTDB taxonomy): Bacteria > Pseudomonadota > Gammaproteobacteria > Xanthomonadales > Rhodanobacteraceae > Rudaea. The sequence continues at coordinate 6,945 of JANWJJ010000046.1, forward strand.
CGCCGAGCAGCGTCTGGACACGTGGCTGAAGGCGCATTGTCCGCGCGCCGCGGCAAATTTTCCGATCCCGGCGATGCGCGCCTTGCGTGAGCGTATCGCGCTCGAACATCCGCACCTGGCGCACGATTACACGGAACAGCGCCGTGCGTCCCTGCGCGCGGCCCTGTTGCCGCATGGCTACGGCGAAGGCCAGGTTGATGAAGCGTTCGCGGAGTTCTACGCGGCGCGCAACGACGTGGAATGTTACGCCGACGCCTTGCCCGCACTGGAGCGATTGGCACTGCGGTTTCCGCTGGTCAGTCTGAGCAACGGCAACGCTGATCTGGAACGCATCGGCTTGTCGCGGTATTTCCGTTATTCGATCGCCGCGCGCGAGTTCGGCATGGCCAAACCGGCGCCGCAGATTTTCCATGCCGCCTGCGATCTGCTGGGCTTGCCGCCGGATGCGGTGCTGCATGTCGGTGACGATCCGGAACTCGATGTGGCCGGTGCGCGTGCAGCCGGCATGCACTGCGCCTGGATCAATCGTGCCGGCGTGACATGGCCGGGTCCGCAAACGCCGGACCTGAGCGTGCGCGATCTGCGGGAGCTGGCCGATACGCTCGATGCCCTGATGGTCAACCGACGGGACGACCATGCGTTGGCATAGTCTCTGCTAGATGTGGTGTATTGCCGCAGATTGTCGGCATAACACATTGAACCACAAGGTGGAGACCTAAGGAGCGGCAGATGCACGGAGTCATCGAATCCCCACGCGGCGCGAGTTCGGCTGTCGCTGTGATCGCGGTTGACGGCAAGTCGCTGCCGGGCGTGGTACGCAAGCTGGGCAAAACGGCCTCAAGCTGGGTCCAGGCCAGCGGCTTTCGCGGCGATCCGGGAAATTTTTGCCTGCTGCCTGACGCGCAAGGGCAGTTACGCGCGGTGCTGGTCGGTATTTCACGCAGCGACGACATTTACGCATTGTCCGCCTTGCCGCAGAAGCTGCCGGCGGGCAGCTATCAACTCGAAAACTCCAGTCCGGATCAGTCAGGTCTGACGCTGGATCCGCACTGTGCGGCACTGGGCTGGGGTCTGGGCGCATATCGTTATGGTCGCTACCGCAAACCCGCACGCGAACCCGCGCAGCTCATCGTCGATCGCGACACGCTGCGCAGCGTGTCGCCGTATCTGGATGCGATCGCCAACGTACGCGACCTGGTCAATACACCGACGCAGGACATGGGCCCGACCGAGCTTGCCACACACATCAAACAACTGGCGAAAACTCACGGCGCCGATTATCGGGAATGGGTGGGCGAAGCCTTGCTCAAGCACAATTTCCCGGCCATTCATGCCGTCGGACGTGCCAGCCATCGTCCGCCACGGTTGGTTGAGCTGACGTGGGGCAAGGCGCGCGATCCGCATCTCGTCCTGGTCGGCAAGGGCGTGTGCTTCGACACCGGCGGTCTGGATCTGAAAACCGCCGATGGCATGCGCTGGATGAAAAAAGACATGGGCGGCGCAGCGCATGCGATCGCGCTGGCCGGCCTGGTCATGCAGGCCAAGTTGCCGGTGCGGCTGAGCCTGCTCGTGCCGGCGGTGGAAAATTCCGTGGCCGGCAACGCTTATCATCCGGGTGAAGTCATCCGCACGCGCGCCGGGATCACGGTGGAAGTCGACAACACCGATGCCGAAGGCCGTCTGGTGCTGTGTGATGCGCTCGCGTATGCGGTCGAACGCAAGCCCGATCTGATCGTGGATTTCGCCACCTTGACCGGCGCGGCGCGGGTCGCGCTCGGCCCCGAGTTACCGGCGTTGTTCGCCAACAGCGACGATCTGGCTGATGCCATTTTGCGCGCCGGCCAGCGCGAACAGGATCCGCTGTGGCGCATGCCGTTGTGGAAACCGTATCTGGGCATGATCGAGTCGCGCATCGCCGATATCGCCAATTCCGGCAGTTCACGTCATGCCGGTGCAATCACGGCGGCGCTGTACTTGCAGCGCTTCGTGCCTGATACGAACGCGTGGATGCATCTGGATGTTTACGCCTGGAACGATGCCGATCGGCCTGGCCGCCCGCATGGCGGCGAAGCACAAGGATTGCGCGCGTTCTTTGCGTTGTTGAAAGAGCGTTACGCACCGCGCCGGGATCGCGCTGCGCGTAAGGCCTAGCCGTCGACCGGTACGATCGCCAGCCCCGTCGCGCCGGTCGGCGGGGCACCGAGGCCGCGGCACGAATACGCCGCGGCGACTGGCTAGTCGATGGAATCCTTGTCCAGTATCGGATGCGGCAACACATGCGCGGCCAGCTTGGTGTCGCCATGAATCAGGTCGACTTCGTCGGCGAGTATGCGTGCCGTCTCGGTCAGCACCACGTCCTTCTCGTTCTTGCGCGCTTGTTCCTGGGCCAGATCGGTCTTCAGGCTGCGTTCGTCGGCTTGCAGGCCGTCGTCCTGATGCGCATCGTCCTTGGCTGCCGCCGCGGTGGTGGTCTGCGCCGGATTGGCTTTCACGAGCGTCACGCTCGATTCGCCCGAACTCGATTTGCTCGGAATGACGTCCACATGTTTTGATTGCGCGGCATCGCCGTCCTTCTTCACCGGCGGTGTCGTGCCGGAAGCAGATTCCTTCGCCGTGGGTCCCGTTGCCGCCGCGATTTCCGGATGACGCTCGAGCCGTTTCTTTTCCTGCTCGTCGCGTTCACGACGGCGCACCTGCTCGTTGAGCGAGATGGCCGTTTCCTTGCGCAGCTTGCGCCAGTCGGCGATATCCGCTTCGTAGGCCTGCCAGTCCTTTTCCTTGGCCGTGCGTTCGGTATGCAGGGTTTCGAGCATCGGCACGATGGTTTTCAGATCCGACGTCGGCGTGTAGTCGGCAACCGGAACCGCGGCCCACGGCAGCGCATTTGTATAAGTCTGCTCGCCGTTCTGGGCGAAATCCGCCGTGATCGGGAAGGCAATGTCCGGAGTCACGCCGCGCAACTGGGTCGAAGCACCATCGACGCGGAAGAATTGCTGGATCGTCATCTTCAATTCGCCATAGGCGGTTTTTTCGCTTTGTCCCATCTGGTCGAGATCGACGAGATTCTGCACCGTACCCTTGCCATAGGTGGGCTCGCCGATGATCAGGCCGCGGCCGTAATCCTGGATCGCGCCGGCGAAGATTTCCGAAGCCGAGGCTGAATTGCGATTGACCAGCACGGCCAGCGGGCCATCCCAGACCATGTTGATGTGTGTGTTGTTGCCTTGCTCGATGCGGCCGTTGGCATTGCGCACCTGCACTACCGGACCTTTGCCGACGAACAGTCCGGTGAGATCGATGGCCTCCGACAGCGAGCCACCGCCATTGTTGCGCAGGTCGATCAGCACGCCGTCCACATTTTGCTTTTTCAGCGCCGCGAGCAGTTTGGCGACATCGTGAGTCGCGCTCTTGTAATCCGCGTCGCCGCGCCGGCGTGCGTCGAAATCCTCGTAAAAGGTGGGCAGCGTGATCACGCCGATGTGACGGTCGACGTCGCCGCGCTTGACCTCGATCACCGAACTCTTGGCGGCCTGTTCTTCGATGTTGACTTTCTTGCGCACCAGCGCAATCAGCTGATGCTTGCCGTCGGGGCCGGCATCGGTCGGCAGTACTTCCAGACGCACCGTGGTGTCCTTGGCGCCGCGGATCAGATCGACAACGTCATCCAGGCGCCAGCCGATCACGTCGGTGATCGATCCGGACGTGCCCTGGCCGACGCCGACGATACGATCGCCAACCTTGAACTTGCCCGATGTCGCCGCGGGGCCGCCGGGAACGATTTCGCGGATCGTGGTGTAATCGTCATCCAGTTGCAGCACCGCACCGATACCTTCGAGCGAAAGTTTCATCGCGATATCGAAATTCTCGCTGGCGCGCGGGCCGAGATAATTCGTGTGCGGATCGATCGCCATCGCATAGGCGTTCATGAAGGTCTGGAAAACGTCTTCGCTGTTGAGCTGGCGCATGCGATCCAGATAATTGGCGTAGCGCTTGTCCAGCGTGGTGCGGATATCGGCGTCCTTCTTGCCGGCCAATACCAGACGCAGCCAGTCGTTCTTGACCCGCTTGCGCCAGATATCGTTGACTTCATCCAGCGTCTTCGGCCACGGCGCTTTGTCACGCTGATACGCGTAGCTTTCGTCCTTGCTGAAGTCGAAACCCTGCTTCAACAATTCGCGCGCATATGTCGTGCGTTCGGTCACGCGTTGTTCGTAGAGATTGAAAATGGCGAACGGCACCGACAGGTCTTCGTCGTAAATGGCGTCGCCGAGCTTGTCGCGCTGCGGAGTGAAACGGTCGATGTCGGCCTGCAGGAAAAACAGACGATCGGCATCGAGCGCGTCGAAATAGCGATCGAAGATTTTCTCCGACATGCTCGCATCCAGCGGCTCGGCCTTGTAATGGAAGCGGGTGAGAAAACGCGTCGCCAGCAGTGCCGCCTGAGCCTGGTCGGTGGTCGGCTTGAGCAGCAGATTGCCGGCGTCCGGCGCCGGCTTCGCCGAGACGGTCGCGGCGAATGCCAGCGCGATCAAGGCCAGATATCTAAACATCGAAACTCTCCGTTATTTGTGCAATCGTCCTGATTGCGAAGATCACAAGGCAGTCATCCTGACTGCACTTTTCAATTTTTGTGCAATCGTCCCTGATTGCGAGAATCACAAAGCCGCCGTCCATGGCCGCACTTTTCATTGTTATTACAATCATCCCTGATTGCGAAGATCACAAAGCAGCCATCCGTGACTGCACTTTTTATTCAATTCAGGCCACATCCACCAAGCCGGATTCGTGTGCCATCTGGTCGGCGTGATACGACGAGCGCACCAGCGGTCCGGAAGCGACGTGCTCGAAGCCGAGAGCTTTGCCGTAATCGGCCAGCGCGTCGAATTCCTGCGGCGTCCAGTAGCGCAGCACCGGATGGTGATGCGGCGTCGGCTGCAGATACTGGCCGATTGTCACCATATCGACCGCATGCGCGCGCAGATCGTTCAACGCGCCGTGCACCTGATCCCGGGTTTCGCCCAGGCCCAGCATGATGCCGGACTTGGTTGGTACATCCGGATGTTGAGCCTTGAACGATTTAAGCAAGCTTAGCGACCAATCGTAATCGGCGCCGGGACGCACATTCGGATAAAGCTCGCGCACGGTTTCCAGATTGTGATTGAACACATCCGGCGGCGCGCTGGCGAGAATTTCCAGTGCGCGTTCCATGCGGCCTTTGCCGCGGAAATCCGGTGTGAGGATTTCCAGTTTGATGCCGGGATTGGCCGCGCGCACTTCGCGGATGCAGTCGGCAAAATGGCCGGCGCCGCCGTCGCGCAGATCGTCGCGGTCGACCGAAGTGATGACCACGTAGCGCAGGCCCATGTCGGCGATGGTTTCAGCCAGATGCCGCGGTTCGTCGGTGTCCGGCGGTTTCGGCCGGCCGTGGGCGACGTCGCAGAACGAACAACGCCGCGTGCAGACCTCGCCCAGGATCATGAAGGTGGCGGTGCCCTTGCCAAAGCACTCGTGGATGTTCGGGCACGAGGCTTCCTCGCAGACCGTGACCAGCCGGTTGGCGCGCAATTTCGATTTCAACCGCGCTACCGCATTGCCAGGCGGAATGCGCACGCGAATCCAGCTCGGCTTGCGCAGCACCGGCGCGTCGTCGAGGCCGGCGCCGGAAAAATTGGCGCGATTGCGCGCGATCTTGTCTTCGCCAAGTTGCTTCGTGCCGCTCGACAGCGAACCATCGACAACGACGACGGGGATGATTTTGTCCGGTGAGGTATTCATGCTTGCACAGTAACGTCGTTTGCGAATCCGGCGCCAGCGCCAAAAGTCAGAAGCGGTTCGGCGGGCGTTGCTTTCAGGCCGAGCTGTCGCGCGAGTTCCGCGATCAGCACGGTTTCCACTCCGGCCAGCCCGGAAGGGCCGCCCAAGTCTAGCATCTGCGTCACCTGCAAACCCTGAAATCCGCAGGGATTGATGCGCTGGAACGGTTCCAGATTCATGTTCACGTTGAAAGCCAGCCCATGAAACGTGCAGCCGCGGCGCACGCGGATGCCGAGTGCGCCGATCTTGGCGCCGGCCACGTAGACGCCCGGCGCACCGTCCTTGCGCACCGCAACGATGTTCCATTCGGCCAAAGTGTCGATGATGGCCTGTTCGATCCGGTGCACGAAGTCGCGCACGCCAATACCGGCGCGGCGCAGGTCGATCAGCGGATAGGCCACGATCTGGCCGGGCCCGTGATACGTCACCTGGCCACCGCGATCCACCGGCACCACGGGAATATCACCCGGTAGCAACACGTGTTCCCAACGCCCGGCCTGGCCGAGTGTGAACACCGGTTCGTGTTCGACAACCCAGAGTTCATCCGATGTTTCGGACGTGCGGGCATCGGTAAATGCCTGCATCGCATGCCAGATCGGCGCGTAGGCCTGCAGGCCGGGAAAACGGCGGGTGAGCAAGGCGGGCACGGCGGCTTCAGAGCGTCCAGCGCACCGCCGGATCGGCGCGCAGCGCGGTATGCACGGCATCATATTTTTCGCGCGACGGACAGGTGAAGGTCACGCTGACGGAAATATAATTGCCCTCGTTCGACGGTCGCGTCCGCAGGCTGCCATTGAGCACCGCCATGCCCAGGCCGACGATGATCTCCGGCACGCGCTCTTCCAGTCCCGCGTGGGCCTTGCCCATCGCCGTGATCTCGAAGGCGCCGGGAAATTGGAAACCCTGTTCCGGGGTTTGCGGTTGCAGGTCGTCGAGGGATTTCATTGGGCCGATTTCATTGAGTATTGGGGGTCGTCGAAATATCCACTTTCGTATCGCCCTTGAACCACAGCCAGATGCCATCGGACAGGCGGCCCCAGAAGCCGGCGGCGGGCGCGTCGGTCAGCGCCACCAGCGGGCGTTCGAGCAGCACCTTGCCGTCGAGCGCCACCTTGAGTGTGCCGACCTTCTGGCCTTTGGTGTAGGGCGCAATCAAGCGGCTGGGTATGTCGAGCGTGGCCTTGAGATCGTTGTAGCGGCCGCGCGGCAAGGTGACCAGCGCATCTTCGGCGACGCCGAGGTCAAGTGTACTTTGCGCACCTTTCCACAATTCCGGTTGCGCCAGCGGCTTGTCGGCGGCATAGAGTTTGTGCGTCTCGAAGAAGCGAAAACCGTAGTTGAGCAGGGATTGGTTATCGTCGGCGCGCTGCTTCTCGCTGGGGGTGCTCATGACCACGGCGATCAGGCGCTGGTCGCCGCGTTTGGCCGAGGTGGTCAGGCAATAACCGGCTTCCTTGGTATGGCCGGTCTTGATGCCATCCACGGATGCGTCGCGCCACAGCAGCGAATTGCGATTGTGCTGGGTGATGCCGTTCCACTGGAATTCCTTGATCGCGTAGATCTTGTATTCCTCGGGATAATCATGGATCACGGCGCGGTCGAGGGTGGCGATATCGCGTGCTGTGGTGTAGTGGCCCTCGGCGGCGAGGCCGGTGGCGTCGACGTAATGCGTGCCGGTCATGCCGAGCTTGGCGGCGTACTGGTTCATCAAGGCGGCGAAGGTCGGTTCCGATCCGGCGATGTGTTCGGCTAGTGCGATCGCGGCGTCATTGCCGGACTGGATGATCATGCCGTACAGCAAATCCTTCAGCGGCGCCTTGGAGTTCACGCTGAGAAAGCTGGTCGAGCCGTCGGTGCCGGCGCCGCCGGTCTTCCAGGCATTTTCGCTGATGAAGACGGGGTCATCGAGCTTGATCTTGCCAGCGGCCAACTCGGCCGAGACGACATAGGCGGTCATCACCTTGGTGATCGACGCCGGCGCCACGCGCTCATCGGCATTGTTTTCGGCGAGGATCTGGCTGGTGGCGTAATCCATCAGCACCCAGCTCTTGGCGCTGAGCGTAGGTGGCGGCGGTGTCGGTACGTTGAGCGCTCCGGGATGCGCCATCGGGGTCGGATTGGGTGTCGGCAGACCGGAGTTCGCCGGCGCCCTGTCGCTGGCGGCCGGAGTCGCGGCATCGACGGGTGCGGCGTCTGCTTGTGTGGCCGCGGGTTTGGGTTTCGTGTGCGTACGCGCGAAGGCGACTGGTGTCGTCGCGGCAGCGAAAAAAGTAAACAATGCGGCAAAAGCAACTTGTTGCAAAAGTTTCATCTTGGGTTCCGTAATTTGTGCGTATTGCGATCCAGCCCGATTAATCCGCGCCGCCGGCGCCGGATTCAACCGGGCCCTGTTAATTATCCACTGCCACGCGCGGCTCGCCTAATCCCAGCGCGCGCAATTTCGGCGTCAGCCGGTCGGCCTCGTCCACATCCTTGAGCGGACCCAGGCGCACGCGGCGCAGCCTTGCGCCGTTCACCTCGACTTCGACAATCTCGACTTCGCCCAGCTTTGCCGCGCGCACCTTCGCCGCGGCGCGTTCGGCATTGGCGGCCCCGGCATAGGCGCCGACTTGCAGATATAGCGTGGGTTTGGGCGTTTTTCCGGGCAGCGAGCCAGCCGCTGACCGGTTTGTGACCGCGGCGTCGCGCGCAGGTTCCGCGCCGCTTTGATCGGGATGCGCCGGATCAATCGCGCGCACCTCGACCATGGCCGTGCCCTTCGGCCACACGCCGAGCTTGACCGCCGCGACGTAGGACAGGTCGATGATGCGATTCTCCGCGAACGGGCCACGGTCGTTGACGCGCACGATCGTACTGCGGCCGTTCTCCAGATTGGTTATGCGTGCATAGCAGGGAATCGGCAACACCTTGCTCGCGGCGCTGTAGGCGTACATGTCGTAACGCTCGAAATCCGAAGTCGTGTAGCCGTGAAACTTGTTGCCATACCACGAGGCGATGCCGCGTTCGGCATAGCCCTTGGCCGTCGGCAGCACGCGATAGGTTTTGCCGAGCACGCTGTAGGGCGATTTGTTGCCGTACGGCGAATACGGCTCGGCCTTGGGCACCGGCTCGGGAATCTTGCTGATGTCCGGCGGTGCTGTCGGGCCCGAGTCGCGGTCTTGCGCATAACGACCAGACTGCGCCGGCGATTCCGGCGGGCTCGTGGATGGCGCGTTTGGCCGGGTCGCGTGACGGTGAAAACAACCACCGAGCAAGGGCAACACCAGCAGCGCGGCAAGCCAGCGCGCATCGCCGCGAATCATGGCGATGGCGATTGCGCAACGGCGACGGCGATGGCCTGGCTCAATTGATACACCGCCAGGCTGTACAGCGGACTCTTGTTGTAGCGCGAGATCGCGTAGAAATTCTCGAACGTGATCCAGACCTCGGGGCCGTCTTCGCCGTCAAGCCTGATCAGGGTGGCGGGCGTCATCGGATCGAGTCTGGTATCGGTGACGTAACCCCATTCGCGCAGTTGCTGCAAGGGATACACCGGCACCAATCCGGCCGGATCGAGCATGCGTGCCGGCGCGGCTACGCGCGCCGGCGCGGCCACCGGGCCGCCTTTCTGCCAGCCGTGGGCGACAAAATAGTTGGCCACGCTGGCGAAGATATCCGGCAACGAATTCCACAAATCCACTTTTCCGTCGCCGTCGCCGTCGCGTGCGAACTGGGCGATGCTCGAAGGCATGAACTGGCCCCAACCCATCGCGCCGGCGTAGGAGCCCATCAGTTCTTCCGGCGCATACGGGAACTTCGGCCCGCGCAGCAGAAACAATTGCTTGAGTTCCTCGCGGAAAAATTTCTGCCGCGGTGGATAGTAAAAGGCCAGCGTGGTCAGCGCGTCGAGTACGCGGTAGCGCGTAGGCGTGCGGCCGTAATTCGTTTCGACGCCGAGAATGGCGACGATCAGCGCCGCCGACACGCCGGTTTCGGACTCGGTGCGCTTGAGCAGCGCGGCGTTGTCGCGATAGAAGGCAATGCCGTCGGCGATGCGGCGGGCGTTGACGAAGATCGGGCGATAGTCTTTCCACGGCTTGGCTTCGGCCGGGCGTGTGATTGCGTCGATGATGCTCTGTTGATAGCGCGCCTTGGCCAGGGTGGCGAGCACCGAGCTCGCCGTCAGACCGTTGTGGCCGGCCAGTTCCTGCGCAAACTGCTGTTCGGCCGCGGCGACGGCGACGGCATCGGGCGTCGTCGACTGGGCATTGGCGAAACTGGCGGCGGCGAGCAGAAGACCCGCGCACATTGTGTACAAAGCAATAAATCCGCGCATCGAAAAACCGGGTCGCCAGAAAAACCAAGGTGCCGAAAGGGTAGCACGCACGAGGCTCACCGCGGCAGTAGCTTGCGATGGCCGTGGATCGACATCAGCACGCCGAAGCCGGCCAGCAGCGATACCGCCGAGGTGCCGCCGTAACTGATCAGCGGCAAGGGCACGCCGACCACGGGCAGCAGACCGGTGATCATGCCGCCGTTGACCATCACGTAGACGAAAAACGCCATGCTGAACGAGCCGGCGAGCAGGCGCGAATAGGTGTCGCGCGCATTCGCCGCGATGCTCAGGCCGCGGCCGACGATAAAAATATACAAAGCCAGCAAGGCGATCACGCCGATCAAGCCCCATTCCTCGGAAAACACGGCGAAGACAAAATCGGTGGTGTGTTCGGGCAGAAATTCCAGGCGCGATTGCGTGCCGTGATGCCAGCCCTTGCCGAACCAGCCGCCAGAGCCGACGGCGATTTCGGACTGGATGATGTGCCAGCCGTTGCCGAGCGGGTCGGATTCGGGATTGAGAAACATGCGCAACCGGTTACGCTGGTATTCGTGCATGAAATGCCAGGCCAGCGGCGCCGCCGCGGCGGCGGCACCGAGCAGGGCGACGATGCGCCACCACGCCAGGCCCGCGAGGAATACCGCGAACACGCCGCTGGCGACGACCAGCAGGGCGGTGCCCAGATCCGGTTGCCTGGCGATCAACAGGGCTGGCGCACCGATGAGCAGGGCGACCGCGGCGAGCGTGAGCCAGCGCGGCGGCAGCTCGCGCGCGTGCAGATACCAGGCCACCATCATCGGCAGGGTCAGCTTGACCAGTTCCGACGGCTGGAAACGCATCACGCCAAGATTGAGCCAGCGATTCGCACCGCGACCCTGACCGAGCAGGGCGACGGCGACCAGCAGCAGTAAACTGGCCGCATACAGCCATGGCGTCCAGTTGCGCAAGGTCGATGGCGGAATCCGCGCGATCGTCAGCATCAGCACGCCGCCGAGGATAAAGCGCAAGGCCTGGTTGAGCAGCAGGTGACGGTCGAGATCGCTGGCACTATACAATGTCACAAGTCCACAAATCGCCAAAACCGACAGCGCACCGAGCAAGGGAAAATCCAGATACGGCTGATGCAGCGCGCGCAGCAGCCAGTGGCGCAGGCGCAGGGATAGATCGAGTTTCATAAGGCTCGGCTCATACAATCACGCTCATGGCGTGTGCCCGCCGTTGCCAGCGTCGTCGTACTTGAGCCAGGCGTCGAGGATCTTGCGCGCGATCGGTGCGGCGTCGTGGGCGCCAGTGTGGCCGGCCTGCAGCGCGACGACCACGGCGATGCGTGCGGCGTCGGCCGGCGTGAACGCCTCGAACAGCACTTCGTGACGCTCGACTGACACGCTCATGATGTTCTGCCAGGCTTCGTCGGTGCGCGAATAGCGCTCGGCGGTGCCGGTCTTGCCGGCGATCACGTAGGGAAACCCGTCGCCCAGGCCATTGGCGGTGCCACCGCCGTTGACCACGGCCGTCATGCCTTGTTCCACCGGAATCCAGTTTGCCGCACTGTGGATAATGCTCGCTGCCGCGGCAGGCTGCGGCACCGGCACGGCCGGAGCATTCAGGCCGCCCTGGATCGCACGCAGCAAATGCGGCTGATGGCGCACGCCGCGATCGGCGAGCGTCGCCAGTGCCTGCGCCAACTGGATCGGGGTGATTACCCAGTAACCCTGGCCGATGCCGGCGATCACGGTTTCGCCGGGATAGAACGCCTGGTTGAAACGGCCGCGCTTCCATGCCCGCGACGGCAGCACGCCGGAGGCTTCGCCCGGCAGATCGATGCCGGTGGGCCGACCGAATCCGAATTTTCCCATCCACGCGCTGAAACGGTCGATGCCCATGTCGAGCGCGAGCGAATAGAAATACGTGTTGACCGATTTGGCGATCGCCTGCACCAGATCGACGCGGCCCTGGCCGCCGCGAACGTCGTCGCGGTAGGCGCGCGCCTGGCCGGGAATGAAGAATTCGCCGGTCGACAGCACCGTGTCCTCGGGCCGGCGCAAGCCCAGTTCCAGGCCGCCGAGACCGAGATAGGGCTTGACCGTCGAACCCGGCGTGTAGCCGCCGGCGATGGCGCGGTTGAGCAAGGGTTTGTCGGGTGCATTCAACAAAGTGGAATAATCCACTTTGCTGATACCGTTGACGAACAGGTTCGGGTCGAAGCTCGGCACGCTGACCATCGCCAGCACTTCGCCGTTGCGCGGATCGATCGCCACCGCCGCGCCCGGACGTCCGCCGAAGGCATCCTCGGCCACGCGTTGCACGCGCGCGTCGATGCTCAGATAAAGATTCTTGCCGGATGTCGGCGCGACCCGCTTGATCGTGCGCAACGGTTTCTTGTCGACGTTAACCTCGATTTGTTCGTAACCGGGTTCGCCGTGCAGTTCGTCTTCGTAGCGGCGTTCGATGCCGGTCTTGCCGATGTGCGTGGTACCGGCGTAACGGTCGGTGTCGAGTTTTTCCGCATCGGCCGCATCGATGCGACCGACGTAGCCGACCAGGTGCGCCAGTTCTTCGCCGCGCGGATACGAACGCGTGAGATACGGCACGATGTCGACGCCGGGAAAACGCCAGCGTTGGGTGGAAAAGCGCGCGATCTCGTCTTCGGAAAGCTTGAAGCGCAGGGCGATGCTCTCGAACGCGTGCTTGCTCCGGCGCAAGGCGTCGAAGTGTTCGAGATCGTCGTCCGAGAGCGCCACCACCGATCCCAGGTCCGCGAGCATGCGCGGCATATCCTTGACCTGTTCCGGCACCACTTCAAGCCGGAATGCAGCGACGTTCTCGGCCAGCAACACGCCGTTGCGGTCGTAGATCAGGCCGCGCGTCGGCGCGATGCTGCGCACGGAAATGCGGTTGTTGTCCGAGCGCGTGCTGAACTCGTCGTGGCGCGCGATCTGCAGGAAGGCGAAGCGCGCACCGAGTCCGATCAGGCACAGCGCGATCAACAGGAAACCGGCGATCGCGCGCGCGCGGAAGCGAGCGGCTTCGCGCTGGGCATCCTTGATCCGCAAGTGTGGATTGCTGACAGGCCGCCTGCTCACGCCGCCGGTCCGTTCACGATTCGCGCACGCGCAGACGCGAGCGCAGGTCGTCGAGCAGCAGGAACAACCACGGCCATGCCACCATTCCGGTCAGTGGTGCCAGCCAGAACGTGACCGGCGGCGAAGGTTCGCCGGCGCAGGCACGCACCATCAGCAGCACGATGCGATCGTTGAGCAGCAGGGCGAATACCGCCAGCGCCTGCTGCCACATCGGGAAAAACCGCAAGCGCGCACGGAAGCGCAGCAGGATGAAACAAAGTATACAAAGTCGCAACGCGTGTTCGCCGAGCAGTTCGCCGGTGACAACGTCGCCGAGCAGACCCAGCACGAAAGCCAGGCCCAGGCCGACGCGTTCAGGCGATTCCAGTGCCCAGTACACCAAGGCCAGCGCCAGCCAGTACGGTTTGAGCGGCAGCAACGCCTGCGGCAGCGGCATCAGTTGCAGCAGATAGCAGGCCAGCAGGCTGCTCCAGAACAGCGCGGAATTGGCGCGCGTGCGGTTCATGGCTTACTCGCGGCTGGTGCCGAGGACGACGGCGCATCGCCCGCCAGCGACGCGGGCGGTCCGACCAGAGACGCGGCTTCCGGTGGCCCGACCGGATCCGGCAACACATGCAGCAGCAACACTTCGCCGCTGCGGTCCAACGCGGCACTCGGCGTGGCCACCGCGGCGGCGAACATGCCGCTGGAGTCATTCCTTATCGAACGGATTTCGCCGACGGGAAATCCGCTCGGAAAAACGCCACCGAGACCCGAGGTAATGAGTTTGTCACCGACCTTGACGTCGGCACTGATCGGAATATTCGGCAATTCCAGCGAATCCAGCGCGCCGCTGCCGTGCGCGATGGCGCGCATGCCGGTGCGCTCGATCGTGACCGGAATGGCATGTGTCGGATCGGTGATCAGCAACACGGTCGCGGTGTTCGGCAGGGCTTCGATCACCTGACCCATGATGCCGTGCGCGTCGATCACCGCCTGACCTACCTGCACGCCTTGATCGGCGCCGACATTGAGCAGCACGCGATGGCGGAAGGGGTCGGTGTCCACATGTATAATTTTAGCCAATTGCACGCCGATGCCGAGGCTGCGCTGGACGTCGAGCAATTGCTGCAAGCGCTGGTTTTGCGCACGCACGGCGCGATAGCGATTGAGGCTGGCCTCGGCCAGCAACAATTGCCGGCTCAGTTCGGCGTTTTCCTCGGTCAGTTTCTCGCGATCCGCCAACGCCAGGCTGGTGCGATTGGCCAGTTGCGAAGGCATCGCCGCGATGCGGTACATCGGTTCGATGGCCGCACTCATGCCCCAGCGGATGCGTGCGAGATAATTGCCGCGGTGGTCGATCACCATCAAGGCGATGGCGACCGCGAGATAGCCGATCAATTGCAACGTGCTCAGCGTGCCCTCGGTGAACAGCGGCGCGGAATCGGCACGGGTCATGGCGCGGGGCGAGCGGCGCCGGGCAGGGTATGCCGGTAGTCAGCGGCGGACAAGGGTGATCGCGCCACGGCGGCGGTCGAGCGGCTGCCGGCAACGGGGAACCCGCAACTCACAGCCTGCCTCACTCCGGCGCGAAGAAATCGCTGCCATGCTGATCGATCAACTCCAGCGCGCGGCCGCCGCCGCGTGCCACGCAAGTCAGTGGATCGTCGGCCACATGTACATGCAGGCCGGTTTCTTCCGAGATCAGTCGATCGATGTCGCGCAGCAATGCGCCGCCGCCAGTCAGCACGATGCCGCGCTCGGCCACATCCGAGCACAGTTCGGGCGGGGTTTGTTCCAGTGCCGAACGCACCGCGGCGACGATGCCGGCGAGCGGCTCGTGCAGGGCTTCCAGAATCTCGTTGGAATTGATCGCGAACATGCGCGGAACGCCTTCGGCGAGGTTGCGTCCGGAGATTTCGATTTCCTTGACTTCGGTCTGGGTGAAGGCGCAACCGATTTCCATCTTGATGCGTTCGGCCGTGGCTTCGCCGATCAGGGTGCCGTGATTGCGGCGCACGTAGTTGATGATCGCCTCATCGAAGCGGTCGCCGCCGATGCGCACGGATTGCGAATAGACGATGCCGTTGAGCGAAATCACCGCGACTTCCGAGGTGCCGCCGCCGATATCCAGCACCATCGAACCGCGGGCCTCATGCACCGGAATGCCGGCGCCGATCGCCGCGGCCATCGGTTCCTCGATCAGATAGACATCGCGCGCACCGGCCGATTCGGCCGATTCCTTGATCGCGCGGCGCTCGACCTGAGTCGAGCCGCAGGGCACGCAGACCAGCACGCGCGGACTCGGCCGGAACAGACGCGTGCGGTGCACCTTCTTGATGAACTGCTTGAGCATTTCCTCGGTCATCGAGAAATCGGCGATCACGCCGTCTTTCAATGGCCGGATGGTGACGATATTGCCCGGGGTACGACCAAGCATGCGTTTGGCGTCGCTGCCGACCGCCGCGACCGAGCGTGGTCCGCCCGGGCCGCGATCCTGGCGGATGGCCACGACCGAGGGTTCGTTGAGCACGATGCCCTGGCCGCGCACATAGATCAGCGTATTGGCCGTGCCGAGATCGATCGACAGATCGTTGGAAAACAGACCGCGTAAACCTTTGAACATGAAGCACTCGATGAGGGAAAATGGGGAGGCGGGAACAGCGCGACAGTGTAGTAACGGGTGGCGATTAAGGCAAGAAAAAACCCGTTAAAATGCGGTTTACCGCTCAGTTCCGATTCGAGGCAACGCAGCGGCTGTGTTATCGTCGCGACCCCGTTTTTTTGCATCTTTCCATGCGCATCGATCCCGCCATTGTCCGCCGCATTGCGCGGCTTGCCCGCCTGTCCATCGCTGACGGCGATCTGGCGCGCGTCGCCGGCGAGCTCACGCGCGTGCTCGACCTGGCCGATCAGTTGGCAGATGCGCCGCTGGCGGGCGTCGAGCCGATGGCGCACCCACAGGCGCTGGCGCTGTCGTGGCGCGACGATGCCGTGACTGCCAGCGACGATGCCGGCACGTTGCTGGCGTTGGCGCCGGAAGCGCGCGGCGGCCTGTATCTCGTGCCGAAGGTCATCGAGTAGGCGATGCGCGCCGAGTCGATTGCGCAACTGGCGCAGGCATTACGTGCGCGCCGGATTTCATCCGCCGAACTGACGCAACAGTCGCTCGCCGCGGCGCACGTGCACAGTCATCTCAATGCGCTCATCACTCTGGATGAAACCGGTGCGCTGGCTGCCGCGAAACGTGCCGATGCGGCGTTGACGCAGGCAGCATCGTCCGCGCTGACCGGAATTCCCTTTGTGCACAAGGACATTTTTTGCACAAATGGAATCCGTACCACCTGCGCATCGCGCATGCTGGAAAATTTCGTGCCGCCGTACGACGCGCATGTCGTTGGACAATTGAACGACGCGCTGGCGGTTTCCATCGGCAAGGCAAACATGGACGAGTTTGCGATGGGCTCGTCGAACGAGAACTCGTTTTTCGGGCCGGTGAAAAATCCGTGGGATACGGCACGGGTTCCCGGCGGCTCATCCGGTGGTTCGGCTGCGGCGGTCGCCGCCGGCATTGTGACGTTCGCCACCGGCACCGACACCGGCGGCTCGATCCGCCAACCCGCGGCGTTCTGCGGCATCACCGGACTCAAGCCCACGTATGGCCGGGTTTCGCGCTTCGGCATGATCGCCTATGCATCGAGTCTGGATTGTGGCGGCGTGCTCGCACGTAGCGCAGCCGATTGCGCGCAGGTACTCGCCGCGATCGCCGGCCACGATGCGCGCGATGCGACCAGTGTCGATCGTCCAGTCGATGACTGCGTTGCGGCATTATCCACTTCGCTAAAAGGTATACGCATCGGCGTGGCACGCGAATACTTCGGCGCCGGCGTCGAGGACGGCGTCGCCGCGGCGACGCAGGCTGCACTGCGCGAACTGGAAAAACTTGGCGCGACCCTGATCGATATTTCGTTGCCGAACGCCGCCCTGGCGATTCCGGCGTACTACGTGATTGCGCCAGCGGAAGCCAGCAGCAATCTGTCGCGCTACGACGGCGTGCGTTATGGCCATCGCTGCGCCGGGCCGAAATCGCTGGAGGATTTGTATACCCGCAGCCGCAGCGAAGGTTTCGGCAGCGAGGTGCAGCGCCGCATTCTGGTCGGCACCTATGCGTTGTCGGCGGGTTATTACGATGCGTATTATTTGCGCGCGCAGCGGGCGCGGCGCGTTATCGCAAACGATTTTACTGAGGCGTTCGCATCCGTTGATCTGATCGCCGGGCCGACCGCGCCGACGGTGGCGTTCAAGCTCGGCGAGAAATCCGGCGATCCGCTGGCGATGTACTCGGCCGACGTCAACACTGTCGCGGTGAATCTTGCCGGACTGCCGGCGATCTCGCTGCCCGCAGGTTTCGTACCGAATGAGTCCGACAATGGCTTGCCGGTCGGCCTGCAATTGATCGCGCCGGCCTTTGCCGAAGCGCGCCTGCTGAATGCGGCGCATCAGTTGCAGTTGGCTACGGATTGGCACACACGGACGCCGCCGCCATGACCGATTCCCACCCGTGGCAAGCCGTGATCGGCCTGGAAATCCACGCCCAGCTCAGCACCACGAGCAAATTGTTTTCCGATGCATCAACCGCCTACGGCGCCGACCCGAATACGCAGATCAGTGCCGTCGACGTCGCCCTGCCCGGAACCTTGCCGGTGCCGAACCGCGCGGCGCGCGACAAGGCAATACGTTTTGGGTTGGCGATCGGCGCGCAGATCGCACGAAAAAGTATATTCGCGCGCAAAAACTACTTTTACCCGGATTTGTCGAAAGGCTATCAGATCAGCCAGTACGAGCTACCGATCGTCGGCAGCGGCAAGCTGGTGGTGCGCACGGACGATGGCCGCACGCTCGAAGTCGAAATCCAGCGTGCGCATCTGGAAGAAGACGCGGGCAAATCGCTGCACGATGTTTTTCACGCTGCGACCGGTATCGACTTCAATCGCGCCGGTGTGCCGCTGCTCGAAATCGTTTCCGCGCCGGTGCTGCATTCCGCGCAAGACGCCGTCGCCTATATGCGTACCGTACACACCTTGGTGCGCTGGCTGGGCATCTGCGACGGCAATATGCAGGAAGGTTCGTTCCGCTGCGATGCCAACGTGTCGGTGCGTCCGCTGGGTGAAACGAAGCTCGGCACGCGCACCGAAATCAAGAATGTGAATTCGTTTCGCTTCGTCGAGAAGGCGATCGAATACGAGATCGAACGTCAGATTCGCGCGCTGGAAAACGGCGAGCGCCTCGTGCAGGAAACGCGGTTGTACGATGCCGCGCATCATCACACCCGGCCCATGCGCAGCAAGGAAGACGCCGACGATTACCGTTATTTTCCCGATCCGGATTTGCCGCCGCTGATGGTGACGGATACCGACATCGCCACGATTCGCGCAGGTCTGCCGGAGTTGCCGCAGGCGCGGCGCCAACGCTATCTCGAGACCTTGGGCTTGTCCGATGCCGATGCGGCGCAGTTGTGCGCGGACAAGGCGACCGCGGATTATTTCGAGGCGGTGCTGACGGCGTTGCCGGGTCAGGCCAAACTGTGCGCGAATTGGGTGCTCGGCGAACTCGCCGCGGCGCTGAATGCGGGCGGACTTGCGATCGAATCCTCGCGCGTGTCCGCAGTGGCGTTCGCGCATTTGCTGCGGCGTGTGCACGACGCCACAATCTCCGGCAAGATTGCCAAGGACGTATTCGCCGCGATGTGGACTGGTGAGGGCGATGCCGATGCGATCATCGAAACGCGCGGACTCACGCAGATTTCCGATGTCGGCGCGCTGGCGGCTGCGGTCGATGCGGTACTCGTCGAGTTTCCGGTGCAACTCGCCGATTATCGCGGCGGCAACGAAAAACTATTGCAATTCTTCGTCGGCCAGATCATGAAACGCACGCGCGGTCAGGCCAACCCGCAACAGCTCAATACACTGCTGCGCGAAAAACTCCATTCGTAAACTTCGGGAAAAGTATACATGTCAGCCCTCATCTGCGGTTCGCTCGCTTACGACACCATCATGGTGTTCCAGGATCAATTCAAGAATCACATCCTGCCGGACAAGGTGCACATGTTGAATGTCGCCTTTCTGGTGCCGCGTATGCGCAAGGAATTCGGCGGCTGCGCTGGCAACATCAGCTACAACCTGAAATTGCTTGGCGGCCATCCCATTCCGATGGGCACGGTTGGGCAGGATTTCGGTCCGTATCGCGAACACTTCACCAAATGCGGCATCGACTTGAGCCAGATCAAGACGATTGAGGATTTGTATACCGCGCAGGCCTTCATCACTACCGATCTGGACGATAATCAGATCACCGCGTTCCATCCCGGCGCGATGATGCGCAGTTTCGAGAACCATGTGCGCGATGTGCCCGGCGTGAAATTCGGCATCGTCGGTCCCGATGGCCGCGAGGCGATGCTGCAACATGCGGCGGAATTCGCCGAGCGCAAGATTCCCTTCATCTTCGATCCCGGCCAGGCCATGCCGCTGTTCAACGGCGAGGAATTCCGCGCCTTCATCGAGCAGGCGCAGTACGTCACCGTTAACGATTACGAATCCAATCTGTTGCAGACGCGCACCGGTTGGAACGAAAAGCAGATCGCCGAACGCGTGACCGCTTACATCGTCACGCGCGGGCCGAAGGGTTCGTTGATCCACACGAAAAAAGAAACCTTCGACATTCCGCCCGCGCACGAACGCCGAGTGTCCGATCCCACCGGTTGTGGTGACGCGTACCGCGCCGGCCTGATCTACGGCCTGATGAAGAACATGGATCTGCCGACGTGCGGCCGTATGGCCTCGCTCATGGGGGCGCTCAAGGTCGAGCATCCCGGCACCCAGAATCAGCGCTTCACCTACGCCGAATTCGCCGACCAGTTCCGCCAGCAGTTCGGCTACGCGCTAGATTGAGTCAGGCCGAGTTACGGCACAAAAGTGGACGCAGACAGTCGAGACGGCCGAGCGCACCCGCGCCGTCTATTTAACGGTCTGGTGCGCCGCTGCGGTATGCTTGAGAGTCTGGGGATTGCGGCGACCGACCCGCTTTGAGGTTTGCACGTATGGCTGACGTTTTCGTTTCCTACGCCCGTAGCGACAAGTCGCGCGTCGCGCCGCTGGTGGCTGCGATCGAGGCCAAGGGTTGGTCGGTCTGGTGGGATCCGGAGATCACGCCCGGCCAGGAGTTCGACGACCAGATCGAAGCGGAGATCGACGCAGCCAAGGCCGTGGTCGTGGTGTGGACGCCGACCTCGGTGGCGTCGCGCTGGGTGCGTGGTGAGGCGCGCGAAGCGGCAGAACGCGGCATCCTCGTTCCGGTGCGGTTCGAACAAGCGCGTCTGCCGATGGACGTGCGCGCCATTCATACCACCGACCTCGACGATTGGCACGAAGATGCTGCCACGCCTTGCGCGCAAGAGTGCCTGCGCGCACTCGGCGCCATGATCGCGCGCACGCAGATTTCGCAATCCGGGAAGGCGGGAAACGGCTCGGCGCCATCGCCTTCAGCCAAGGATTCCCCGAGTTTCACGATCTGCGTGCTGCCTTTCACCAACATGAGCGGCGATTCGGAGCAGGAATATTTCAGCGACGGCATCACCGAGGACATCATCACCGACCTGAGCAAGATCTCGGCGCTGGCGGTCAGCTCGCGCAATAGCGCCTTCATGTACAAGGACAAGCACGTCGACATTCAGAAAGTCGCACGCGAATTGAAAGTCAGCCACGTGCTGGAAGGCAGCGTGCGCAAGGCAGGCGGTCGGGTGCGGATCAGCGCGCAGTTGATCGATGGTGCCAGCAACAACCACGTCTGGGCCGAGCGTTACGATCGCGATTCCAGCGATATCTTCGCGCTGCAGGACGAGATTTCCCAGGCGATCGTCAAGGCGTTGAGGCTACGGCTGTTGCCCGAGGAGAAGAAGGCGATCGAGCGGCGCGGTACCAACAGCGTGGACGCCCACGACCTGTATCTGATGGCGCGGCAGACCTATGTGACCAATCAGGAAGCCGATGCGCGCTCCGCACAAGCGATTGTCCGCATGTGCACTCGCGCCACCGAAATCGATCCGCGCTATGCGCAAGCCTGGGCGCTGATGGCGATGGGCTACAGAAGTTTGCGTGTATTGGAGGTGCAGGCCGACGATGGAATGGCAGCGGCGGAACGTGCGCTCGCGTTGGATCCTGATCTGGCCGAGGCCCATGCGGTCAAGGCGCAAATTCTGCTGCTGGTCAATGGCGATACCAAAGCAGCTGCCACGGCGGTTGCGACTGCGCTCGCTCTGGATCCGGAATCCTACGAGGTCAATCGCGCTGCCGGACGCCTCAGTTACCAGCTCCATCAGTTCGAAGACGCCATCCGGTTTTATGAAAAGGCAGTCAGTCTGATGGAGGCGGATCTCAATTCTGCGTCCATGCTGATCAGCAGTTACACGGCACTGGGCAATGCCGCAGGCACGCGCAAGGCTGCCGAATTGACGTTCAAGCGGGCCGAGGCTGTCTTGGCGCGCGACCAGAACAATTCCGGTGTCATCGGCTATAGCGCCTATGCGCTCGCAACGCTGGGCGAGGGCGAGCGCGCCAAGTCACGCATGAGCCGGGCACTGTTGATTGACACCGACAACTTCAATATGCGCTACAACTTCGCATGCGCCCTGAGCGCGCAATTGAAAGACAAGAACGCCGCATTGGATATGCTCAGCCCGATGTTTGAAACGATCACGGAGACCTTTCTGCCCTACGCCAAGGCCGATCCGGATTTCGATTTCCTGCGCGACGATCCGCGCTTCAAGGCGATGGTCACCGCGGCTGAGGCGCGCCTGGCAGCAAAAGGTGTGGCAGCAAGCAAGACAGATTGATTGCGATCACGTCCGCAGCGAGAACGGCGTGAACTTCGTGCCGCGATCGTAATAGTCCTCGCGCTCGGCGCGTTTGAGCGCGGCGACAATCCGGTATGTCAGTGGTGTCGCAAGA
This sequence comes from Rudaea sp., assembly GCA_025451955.1. Lineage (GTDB taxonomy): Bacteria > Pseudomonadota > Gammaproteobacteria > Xanthomonadales > Rhodanobacteraceae > Rudaea. Next base: position 29,138 of record JANWJJ010000046.1, read on the forward strand.
ATTTCCCACAGTACTTTCAGCGCATAGTTCGACGCCATCACGACGAAGACGAGCTTGGTGTCCCAGACACCGAGAAAGGCGAGTGGGTAGAACACCATCGAATCTACGCCTTCGCCGCAGACGGTCGAGCCGATGATGCGTGACCACAGCGCGTTGCCGCCAGTCCACAATTTCATTTTTGCCAAGGTATACGAATTCACGAATTCGCCGCAGAAGAACGCGGTGATCGAGGCCAGCACGATGCGCGGAGTCTGGCCGAAGATGCTTTCGTAGGCGGCTTGTTCGTGCCAACCGGTGGCGGGCGGCAGCTTGACCACGAGGGTCGCCATGACCGAGGCGAATACCAAGGCGGCAAGCCCCGACCAAATCACGCGCCGCGCCCGCGCGTAGCCGTAGACCTCGGTGAGGATATCGCCGAACACGTACGAGATCGGGAAAAATAATACGCCGGCGCCAAAAGTGAATTCGCCGATCAGCGGCAGGTGCACCTGCGCGATTTTCGCCGGCCCGATCAGGTTCGAGCACAGGATGGTGCAGACGAAGGCGCCAAGGATGAAATCGTAATAACGGTACGTGCGCTGCGGTATGGCGGTGGCGGACATGGGCGCGAGGCTCGGCTGCGGGCGACTAGCATGCCCGGGGTGCGTACCGTGATGCAACGGTGGTACGCTTGCATGGTCATCCATGCGGGGGCGTGTCATGAGCAAGTCGGCGAAGTTTCTCGTTTGGCTCGTTTTCGGCCTGTTCGCTTGCGCGCAGGCACAGGCGCAGGCAACACGCACCTGGATTTCCGGTGTTGGCGACGACGCCAATCCGTGCAGCCGCACGGCACCGTGCAAGACCTTTCCCGGCGCGATCTCGAAGACTGCCGCCGGCGGCACCATCGATGTACTCGACCCCGGCGGCTTTGGCGCGGTCACCATCACCAAGTCGATCACGCTGGAAAATGTCGGCGCGATCGGCGGCATTCTGGTGGCTGGGACAAATGGCATCATCGTGAATGATTCGAGTAGTAGCGCGCCGGGTACCGCTGTCGTGGTATTGCGCGGACTGTCGATCGACGGTGGCCCGCTCGGGTCCAACAGTGTCGCCGGCGTCAATTTCATCAAAGGCGGTGAACTGATTGTCGAGCGCAGCGATATAGGGAATTTCACCGGATCCGCCGGCACCGGAATCCAATTTGCTCCGCAGTCGGCGTCGACTTTGATCGTGCGCGACACGACGATCCACAACAACGGCGCCGCGGCGTCGCCTGGTGCCACCGGCGGCATTCTGGTAAGCCCGGGCGCGAATGGATCGGCGAAGGTGGTGCTGGACAACGTGCGTATCGTGAACAACGCCGGTTTCGGCCTTCAGGTTCAGGGGCCGGCCAAGTTGTCGTTGCGCGATAGCTTGCTCGGCATGAATGCCGGCAACGGCGTCATCGCGGTGGGTGGTTCCGCAACCGCGAGTTTGCTGTTGGATCGGGTCACAATCAGCGGCAACGGCGCGGGTGGCGTCGTCGGGCAAGGCGCTGGCGCGCTCATCGACCTGTCGGATTCGACGATCACCGGCAATGTGCAAGGCCTGCAGACGACCGCCGGTGGCAGCATCGTCTCGTTCGGCAACAACCGCAATTCCGGCAACACGGTCGACGGTGCGCCGACCAAGACCAGTCCTTTGCAATAGCCAAGGAGACTCCGATGCGACTTCCGTCATGGCGAAACGCATGGTTGTGCGCGCTTGCGCTAGCGGCGCCGTGCACGGCCGGCGCACAGGCACTGCTGGGTTCTGATTGCGGTGCGCTGACCCAGTTGAGCGGCCAGCAGCAGACGATCACGCTGAGCGCACCGGCTGCGGCCAACCAGTGGGTCGTGGTCAGTGTGGCGGTGAACAATGCGTTTGCGCAATTTGCTGGCACGAACGCGGTGACGGACAGCGCCGGCAACAGCTATCCGATCTACGACGCCGTGGCCATGTCCGGCGGTTCCGGCGTTCTGGCGACATTCGCCGGGCGCGCGGCGAGCGCGCTGAATGCCGGTGGCAGCATCACCATCGACTACACCACCACCGGGTCGGCTTCGGCACAGGCCTGCGCCACGGCGGCGGCGTTTCCTGCAGTGTTGTTGCTGAGTGACCCCAGTGATGCCGCGGGCGAAGCTTCTGGCAACGGAACGGCCCTGAGCGTCACCGCTTCCACTGCGACGCAATACGCCAGCGAGCTTGTCTACAGCGCGTTCGCGTCGGCTGCCACGCCGGGTGCGATGACGGCGCTTGCGCCGGCGCAGGCGTTGGGCCAGGTTTGCAGCGCAGACGGCACCGTGTGCGTGTTGCCAGCGTGGAATCTCGGCGCACCGCTGGCGGGAATCCGGGAGGGCGCCGACGCCCAGAGCGGCAACGCCGTGAATTGGGGCGCACTGTTGATCACGTTCCAGAGCAACGACCGCATCTTCGCCAACGGGTTCGAGTAGATAGAGTCACGGCGTTCGCGCGCTAACGCGTAAGTTTCCGTCGGCCGTTCCGGTCGCATGGCAAACTGCCTGTGGAGTTCGCCATGCGTCTACGTTCGTGGATTCTCGTTATCCTGGCTTGCCTGATCGCCGTGCCGGCGTTCGCGCAGCAGCGCGCCATCGCCTGGCAGGGCAAGGGCGCCGATGGCCAGCGCATTCATTTTGATCCGCAGCATTTGCAGCGCCCGGCCTTGCTGTTGTTCTGGGCGACTTGGTGCCCGTATTGCGAGGCGCTGATGCCCTATCTGCAACACGTCTACGATGCAGCGGGCAAGGACAAGCTCGATGTCTACGCCATCGATATCAAGGATGACGGCGATCCGGTGGCGACTTTGCGCGAGCGCAAGCAGACTTTCACCCTGGTGCGCGATGGCGACGCGATCGCCGATCAGTACGGCGTCAAGGGCACGCCGGGTCTGTTTCTGGTCGATGCAAAAGGCAACATTGTGTACCACCGCAGCGGTGGCGATGCGCCGGAGAAAGTCGAGGTGATCCTGCGCGCCAAGCTCGGTTTGCCGCCGGTGAAATCCGCGGCGGGATGAACGCATGCTCGAGCTGCGCTGTCATTGCGAAGGTTGCGGCAAGGCGTTGCCGCCGGGCGCACCCGACGCGATGATCTGTTCGTTTGAGTGCACGTTCTGCGCCGATTGCGCGCAGCGGCGTTTCAACGACATCTGCCCGAACTGCGGCGGCGAGTTGGCGCGGCGACCGATCCGTCCGCGTGGTCTGCTGGAAAAGTATCCTGCATCGACCACGCGCCGGCCGCTGGTCGGCGGCGCGTGATGCAGTTAGTGGCGAGTTGACCGGCGCATTCAATGCGCCACGAACAGCGGCAGATCGCTGTTCTGGAACAGATACCGCGTGGTGCCGCCGAGCACCAGTTGGGCGATGCGCGAATGACCCCAGGCGCCCATTACGATCAGATCGGCGTTCATCTCGTGAGCGACGTTGAGGATGGCCGCGCCGTAATCGCTTTTCGGCGCGAAGCTGCGGAATTCCGCAGCGATGCCGCGCCGCGCAAACCATGCCGGCAAATCGAGTTTGGGCAAGTGACGTGCGCCGAGCAGATCTTCGCCTTGCGTGCCATCGAGCACGACGACCTGGGTTGCGCGCGTGAGCAGGGGCAGCACGCCGTGGATTGCGCGCATGGATTCGCGACTGTGGTTCCAGGCAATCAGGATGCGTTCGCCGAGGGTGCCGACTTTTGCGGTTTCCGGCACCACGATCACCGGCGCACCGGCGCCGAATACGGTGCGCGACACCGTGCCCCAGCCGGTGGGTGCATCGGGATTGAGCGTCGGCCGCTCGGCGACAACCAGATCGCACCAACGTGCCGCGTGACACAGTGCCTCGACCGGTTCGCCTTGCGCTACCAGCCATTCGCCGGCCGCGTGGTGCGCGTCGAGTTGCGCTTGCCACCAGTCCTTGCGTGCCATTGCCTCGTCGAAGAGATGGTCGGCTTCGTGGACCTGGAACACGACGGTTTCCGGCGTGCTGAAGGCGACCGCTCCCATCGGCGCCACGTACAGGCCGTACAAATACGCTTGCAGGCGTTGCGCCAGGGCGAAGCCGGCGCGCGCGGCCAGCGATTCGCCCTCGGCATTGCGTACATGCACCAGAATATCGAGTTGCGACATGACGGCTCCGCTGGCGGCAATGGTCGATTCTACCGCGGCCGAGGCGGTGTTCCACATCTGGCGGGCTCATGCCCAAGGTTCATATCGAAAACCGCGTGTTGTTGTATGTTCAGCCAGGCTGGGCCAGACTCGCCGCGTCATTCACGACAGGAGATAAGCCATGCGCACGATCCATACACTTGTCGCCGCCGTCCTGCTGGCCACAACCGGGTTGTATTCCGCACGCGCCAGCGCCGCCGGCAAAATCGATTGCGAATTGCGTTTCTCGCTGACCGGCTGGGCAGCCATCTACAAGCATGCCGAGGGTCACGGCACCATCACCTGCGACAACGGTCGCCATTACCGCGTCAACATCGTTGCCGTCGGCGGAGGCTTGACGGCCGGCAAGTACGAAGTGAAAGACGGCAAGGGCAAGTTTTCCGATGTCTACGACACCGGCGAATTGTTCGGCAGTTACGCCCAAGGCGAAGCCAATGCCGGCCTGATCAAGTCCGGCACGGCTCAGGCGTTGACCAAGGGCAATGTGTCGCTGGCTCTGGCGGCGGCGGGCGAAGGCGTGAATCTGGGCGTTTCGTTCGGCAAGTTCACGATCACCCACGCCCGTTAAGCGGCGCTCTTCAAGGCAACGGGACGCCCACGCGACGTCCCGTTGCTTTTTCCCGGTCACGACGCGCAATCGCGTTGTCGCGGCGCACAAAAGCAGATAGTGTTCGCGCATGACCGAAGCCGTCGTGCATGCGCGTTATTCGCCCGGCGAGGAACTCGCCAACAGCCTCACCCACGGTATCGGCATTTTGCTGAGCCTTGCCGGACTGGTCGTGCTGATTGTCGCCGCGACCCTGGTTGGCGGACCGCGCGAGATCATTTCCTGCGCAATCTACGGCAGTACGCTGATCGCGCTGTACACCACGTCCACGCTGTACCACAGCACCTCGCGGCCCGCGCCCAAACGCATCCTGCGCACCCTGGATCACGTCGCGATCTTTCTCCTGATTGCCGGAACCTACACGCCGTTCGTGCTGATCGCGCTGCGTGGCGCCTGGGGCTGGAGTCTGTTCGGCGTGACCTGGGGACTGGCCGCACTGGGCGTGATCTTCGAACTGACCGCGCTGCACCGGTTTCGCGGCGCGATGGTGGCGTTGTACATCGGCATGGGTTGGGTCGGCGTGATCGCGCTCAAGCCGCTGGTCGCGGCGTTGCCGGCGGCAGGCCTGTGGCTGATGTTTGGCGGTGGCATCAGCTATACCGCCGGCGTGCTGTTCTATGTCTGGCGCAGCTTGCGTTATCACCATGCAATCTGGCATCTGTTCGTGCTCGGCGGCAGTGCGATGCAGTACTTCGCGGTGCTCTGGTACGTCTTGCCGCAGGCATGACCGCGCTGGTAGTCCATCGTGGCGGCTGTCACTGCGGACGCGTGCGTTTCGAGGTCGATGCGCCTGCGCGGATCGAGGCGCTGGAGTGTAATTGTTCCATTTGCCGCATGACCGGGTTTCTGCATCTGATCGTGCCGGCGTCGCGCTTTCGATTGCTGCAGGGCGCGGAAGGCTTGAGCGAATACACCTTCAACACCGGCATCGCCAGACACCGTTTCTGCCGCATCTGCGGGATCAAGGCGTTCTATATCGCGCGCTCGAATCCCGATGGCATCGACGTCAACGTGCGTTGTCTGGATGCGGGTACGATCGAAGCGATCGCGGTGACGGCGTTCGACGATGGCGATCGCGAAACCGCAACAGCGGCGATCGCACATCTGTCCGGCTAAGGAAACTGCACAAGCGTAGCGAGCGAAGGCAGGTCGCGCGAACACGGAGCGGAGAAACCGCAGCATACGTGAAAGTATGTGAGGCTTTCGAGCACCGGATTCGCGCGAGATGCCGAGCGCAGTAGCTTGTGCAGAGGTTTCCTAAAATACGAATGCCAGCGCGAACACGCCGAGCATAGTAAAGCACAGCGCCAGTTTGGCCAGAGTGCCGAATAGCAGTCCGATCCAGGTGCCGATGCCGACTTTCGCGGCTTTTTCCACTTTGCTGCCTGCCGACAACTCGCCTGCGACTGCGCCCGCAAACGGTCCGAGCAAAAGTCCGGGCAGGCCGAAGAATAATCCGACGATCGTGCCCAGGCTCGCGCCCCACAACGCACGTCCACTGGCACCGACGCGCCGCGCGCCAAACAGTCCGGCGACGAAATCGATCAGCAGCGCCAGTGCGCCGAGCACACCGAGCAGGATCAGGGTGAATGCGCCGACGTGCTGGAAATGGTCGGCCCAGGCCGCCAGCAGCATGCCGGCGAATACCAGCGGCACGCCGGGCAGGATTGGCACCACGGCGCCAGCGACGCCGATCAGAATGATCGCACCGGAAAGTATAAAAAGCAGCGTTTGCTGCATTGCAGGCATTCAGCGCACGCCGCGCTGCAGCGCTTCGGTGTCAATCGCGAACGCGTCGCGGTATTCGGGCTTGAGCAGATCGTAGAACACCTTGGCCGGCACCTCGATCTGCTGCTTGCCATCGGCATACGCGGCGACCTGGTACGGCGGAAAGATCAGGGTCAGGCCGATCGCCTTGGTGTCGAGGCCGTCGACCAGGAATACGCGAAAGTTTTCGGCCTTCGGTTCGGTGCCTTGCTCGATCCAGCGCCGCATGGACTGGATGTCGGACGCCTGCTGCGCAGGCGTCATGGCCGAAGGGTTGTCGCGCACCTTTGCTTCATAACGGCCTTCGAGCTGACGTCGGGCCTCGGCGCTGAGCGCTTCGAGACCGGCGTCGGCGTTGGTAAACAATTCCATAATGGATAAAAGTTTGCCGTCTGCCGGATGCAGGTTGAAGCTGGCAACGATCGGTGCGGGATGCGCGCCCCCGGTATCGATATCGCCATCGGCCAGGGCGCTGACAAAAGCCTCGGTATGCCGGGCGATGCTGAAATCCAGGGTGAGGTCGTAATGGCGCCCGGTCGCGCTGGCAGTTGGCGCCGAATCGAGCAGATCGCGTTTCAGCGGTGCGGCGAAGTCGCGCATTGCCGCGACCAACGGCGCCCACGCCGGTTGCAGCGCGGGGTAGCGGATGCGGAATTCATAACCCTTGCCGTGGCCGGAATCTTCGCTGGCCGCGGTTTCCGTGGCGTTGGCCGTACCGATCGGCGCGACGCCGCCGGCGTCGGCGACCGGATGCTGGGTGCAGGCCGTGAGCGCGAAGGCGGCGACCACGATCAGGCACGGAAAAGCGGCGGGATACAAGCGGCAGATGCGCAACATGGCAGATGGCAAGGTTCAGGAAACCGCCACAGTGTAAGGGTTGCGTAGCCGCATGGCCACGTCCGCACCGTCGACTGGCTGGCATGCGTCGCGCCAGTATCTCCCGTCCGGGAAAACGCGTGTTTGCTGGCGTCGTCGAATAGGAAAAAGTCGCAGGTGCCCTTGACAGATCGTGTTGGAGGCGTATTTTCGCAGGCTCGGAAGCCGTCCCGGTGGGATGGTCTATTGGAAATTCTCTGGAGGGGAAGCTCATGCGGACGATGACTTTTGCACGCGCAGTGATGATTCGCGCGGTGGCGGTGTTTTTTGGTTTGTTTGCATTGACAGCAACCTGTGCTGCGGCAAGCGGCCCATCGGATTTGCTTCCGCCTCCGCCACGAGTACCTGCGACACGGCCATCGTCTCCACAAGTATTGCAAGCTCCAGTAAGCGCGTCGTTGAACCTCGCCAATGCCGGCACGTGGCTTGTGAGTCAGCAATACACTTCAGGCAATGTCGGTGCGTTTCCGTGGACGCCGGGTGATGCGCAACCCGCGCCAACCAATACGCAAGGAGCCACCGCCGAAGGCTTGTTGCGCCTTTATCGCTTGACGGGCAACGCGGCGTTGTTGAACGCGGCCGTGGCGAATGGACAGTGCCAAGTCAACGACTGCATTCCCAACTGGACTTACTCCTTGCCCGGTAGCGGCCATCATTTCGCCACGCACGACCCCTTGTTTCTGATCGAGCTTTCGCAGTTCTCCGGCGATCCGCAATACGCAAATTTCGTCAATACGAATTTCTGGCAGCGGCTAGCGGCTGGCACGTACGGCGCCAACGGCAATCTGGACGCGGCCGGTTACGCGAATTACATCGTGAGCAATCGCACCAGTCAGGGCATTCCCGAACTGGCGGCATGGGATATTTCCAAGCTTGTGGTAGCGGCGCACGAAGCCGGCCAGAGCGCGGCCGAGTCGGCCTTCATGAATGGCGTGCTGGCCAGCCTGAATGCGGCCGATGGCACGCACAACACTTACGACGTGATCGGCTTGACCGGTGCGATCTGGGCCTCGGCGGTCAGCGGTATTGCGCTCGATCCAACCACAGGCACATGGGCCGCCGACAATACCACTGCCGATCTGGCAACCAGTCTTCTGTCACATCAGGCGCCCGGCGGCGGGTTTGTGGGCTCGACGGCACAAGCCGTTAGCGACGCCAATGCCGACGTGCAGACCACCGGTTACGCGCTGCTGGCCTTGTCTACGCTCAACCGCGCGGCGTACATCTCGCAGATTCGGGCAGCGGGCAATTACGTCGCTTCACTGCAACAGTCCGGTGGCGAGATCGTTAGTTTTTCCGGAGCAACGGGTAACGAGATTGGCTCGGTTGAATCGCATGGCGAAGCTTCGGAAGCCTACGCCGACGCGATCGCCGGTGTGGATCGCTGGGTCAATGGTGTCGGTGGTGCCGACACCGGCGATTGCTCGATTCAGACCAGCCCTTGCCTCACGATTGCCTACGCGATTTCGCAAGCCGGCCCCGGCAACACCGTGCATATCGCTGCGGGTCAGTACATCAATCCCCTCATCGTTACCCTGGATGGTTTGAAGCTGGTCGGCGAAGACCCAAGCAACAAGCCGGTCATCGAACGCATCTCCGGCAGCACCAATCAGGCTCTGCTGGTCATCAACGGCGCCAAGAATGTTTCCGTGCAGAACCTGCATTTCGCGATGGATCAATCCTTCGTCGCCGAGGGCATCATCGCCAACGGCTTCGTCGACGGGCTTTCCATCGCCAACAACGATTTTGTGGATTCGCAAAGTGTTTCCGGCACGAGTTCCAAGTATTCGTGGCGCAACGCGATCAGCATCAACGACGACAACGGCAATTCGCAGGGAATTGGCCACACCACGGGCTCGAACGTGTCGATTACCGGCAACACCATCGCCGGCACCGCCAACATTGGCAGTGGCGTATTCCTGCGCAGCGGTGTCGATATGGATAACGGCGTCGGCACGATCAGCGGCAACACCATCGCCACTGGCGTGCAGGATATCCATGTGCGCTTTGCGACCACGACAGCGTCTTCGTCCGGCACCACGACCCTGATCGACGGCAACACGCTCAATGGCCGCGGACTGGAGTTCGATGCGCCGAACGGTGGCGTTGGCGCGATTACCATCAGCAACAATCACATCAATGCGCCGGTCTTTGCCAGCGGCTGTACAGCCGCCGATTGCTCGCTGGTACGCCTGACCGACAACCAGCAGAACATTTCGACCACGCTCAGCGGCAACACGTTTGCCGGTTACAGCGGCACTTACCGCGGCGTGTTGGTCGAGAACTATCCCGGCGTCGCCCTGACCGGCAACACCTTTACTCCGGCCAACGGCGCGACGAACTTCGTCTCGCTGGTGGTCAGCAACAAGGAAATCAACAGCGACAACCCGCCCGAAGCGCCATATGCGATGACGCTGACAGCCACAGGCAACACCTTCAACGGCAGCGGCACGTCTGGCGCGGGTACCGCGGTTGAATTCCTCGATGACAACGATGCCAATGGCACAGCGGCCTTCGGCAGCTTGATCTTCGGTGGCGCGGGCGTCGGGCAAGCCAATAACTTCAATGGCAATCTGCGCTGGTATTTCCACCTCGACGACTACAATTGCTCCACCAACACCAATGCAGTGGGCGCGACCCCCGGCGGTCCGAGCCCGCAGTGCGGGTTCCTTGATTACAACAACGTCAACGCGCCGGGCGGGCTACCGAATACTTTCGTGCGCCCTTTCATGGGTAACGTGAGTGCGGCAAACAACGACTTCGCTGGCGTGCAGCCGAGCGCGATGAACGCGACGCAGCTGAACGTTTTGTCCGCGCAAACTTATGACAAACGCGCCAATCCCGTGCTCGGCATGGTCGATTATGGCGTGACCGAAACCGAGCCGGTGGTTTACGTCGACGCCAGCTTTGCCGGCGGCAATTACGGCGACACCGAATCCTTCCCGTTTGCCAATGCCAGCGGCGCCTGCGCGGCGACCACCGCGTATTTCGGCGTGAATGCGTTCGCCACGATTCCCGATGGTCTGATGCATGTGATCAATGCCGGCACCGTGTGCGTGGCCAAGGGCAACTACGCGGCGGGCGTGAACATCGCCAATAACGTGCAGTTGATCGGCGATGGCAATACCGCGTCGGATACCGTCGTCACCGGCGCCATGACCCTCAACGCCAGCGGCGTTGCCGGCACGCCGTTGCTGATGCATAACCTGCGCGTGAGCAACAGCGCTGGCAAGGGCGTGGCCGTGGGTACGGCTTCGTATCTGACGTTCGACGGCGTCGCGTTTGCCGGCAATGGCGACTCGGGCCTGGATTTCGGCGCCACCTCCGACACCATCGTCGTCAGCAACAGCCTGTTCGACAGCAATGTCGGCGCCGGCCTGCGCACGGCGACGACCGCGCAGGTGAGCAATGTCACGATTACCGGTTCCACATTCAGCAATAACGCCGCGGGCATCATTCTGTTTGGCGCATCCGGTAGCGGCAATGGCCAGATAACGAACTGGACCATCGGCAACAGCCAGTTCCTCAGCAACGAAAACTCCGACACGAATCCGGATGGTTTCGGCGGCGGCATCTGGCTTAAGACCGGCGGCGCGGGCAGCGCCATTAGCGGCTTCAGCGTGACCGGTTCGACCTTCGCCGATAACGGCAGCAGCAAGACGCTGAATCAGGTCGGCATTACCGTGCGCGCACGGCCCAACACGACGATGCAAAACGTGAACATCTGCAACAACACCTTCAGCGAGACAGCGACGCCGGGCACGCAGCTGACCGGCATCAATGTGTTCGACGATACCGGCAACACTGGCTATCAGCCGATTACGGTTTGCTCCAGCAATACCTTCAGCGGTTTGGGCCACAGCATCAGCGGCCTGGAACAGCACACGTCGCGCGGCACCCAGCCGGTTGTCTACATCACCGGCGGCATGATCGCGAATACCGAATACATCAATGGCCCAGTCACGCGCGTGCGCGACAGCGCCCTGTTCCCGACGATCACGCTGGCAATGAACAACGCCGGCACGCAAGCTGGCGACACCATCCTGATCGGCAGCGGCTTGTACAACGAAAACGTCACCGTCACCCACGACAACATGACCCTGACTGGCGGCGGCACCACGGCCAGCGTGATCGACGGCGGCAACGCCGCGGTTCCGGGCATTACTTTGCCAAACGGCCGCCTTGCCACGACGATCAGCAATCTGGCCGTGCAGAACGTGCATCAATCCTGCATCTATGGCGCGCTCGGCAACAACAATACGACCGTCACCGGTACATTGTTGAGCAATTGCCGCGCCGATCTGGGCAGCGCCAACGGCGGCGGCCTGTACATGAACGGGCCGGTCGACAGCGTGACGATAAGCAACAACGAAGTGACCGCCTCGGCGGCCCGCGGCATCGTGATCTGGAACGGCGCCAAGACGCGTATCGCGATCACCGGCAACAACGTGCACGACATGGCCGGCTGCTGCGGTATCGAATTGCAGGATGGCACCGCCTCGGGCGTTACCGTCACTGGCAACACGGTACAGAACACGGGCGATTCCGGCATGGCCTTCATCCAATTGACTTCGGGTGCAGGCCCCAATCTGATAGCGAACAACACGATCAGCAACACCGGTCGTTTCGGCATCGAGATCAAGATTCCGAACGGCACCGGCGCGGCCAGCGGCGACGGCTCTATTGTCGTCAATGGCAATACCCTGACCGCTGGCGCCAACGCTGCGAATCTTGATGACCGAGCGGGCATTGCGGTGATCCGTCGCGGCTACTGCAATACCTGCGGCGAAACCGACATCACCACCGGTGTTATCGTCAGCGGCAATACCGTCAGCGGTTGGCAGCCGTCCACGGGTAGCTCAAATCAGGGCTTCGGCATTGTCGTCGAGGGCACCAATTCGCAGGTGTCCGGCAACACGCTCAGCGGCAACCAGATTGGCGTGCAGTTCCAGGCCGGCAATGCGGGTTATCCGAGCGACAGCAACCAGAACGCCAGCGATGCCTTCTTCTCGCGCGGCGACGCGCCGAATACCTGCGCCCTGCTGGGCAGCAACACCGATTCGTCCAACGGCACGGATTTCCTTGCCGTGACCAATCCGCCGGGCATGCCGATCCAGGCCTTGGTGCACAACACCACGCGTGGCACGTTCTACTGCACGATCCAGTCGGCAATAAATGATGCGATAACCCAGAACGGCGACACCATCGCCGTGGACCCCGGTTCGTTTGCCGAGAATGTGTCGGTGACCAAGGGCGTGATTCTGCAAGGTCCGAAAGCGGGCATCGCCGGTTACGATGCCTCGCGCGATGGCACCGGCGAGGCGGTACTCTCACCAACGACGCCGACGACCAACAACGCTTCGGTCGTGCTGATCGCCGCCAATAACGTGACATTCGACGGTTTCACGATCCAGAACGTCAACAACATAGCGATCGCCTCGGGCGGCAACTATGGCGGTTCGGGTAACAACGCGCAGATCGTCAACAACCGCATCCTTGATATCCAGGCCGGTTCGGGCCTGTACACCAATGGTCCGTACCCCGCCGTTGCGGGCTGGACCATTGCACGCAATCTGGTGCGCAACGTCGTGTCGAATATCGGCTCGGGCATCAATTACTGGGCTGCAAACGGTGGCGTGATCACTGCCAACCACGTTGAGCAGTCCGGTTTCGGCGGCATTCAGGCCGTCAATTCCAGCAACGTGCAGATCACCGGCAACACGATCAGCAACACGGCGCACAGCGGCATCAATATCGGCACGATCAGCGGCAGTGCTGACGGCAACGTGGTCAGCGGCAACACGCTGAGCAATGCCAATACCAGCGGCAACTCGGTTGAAGGTGGTCTGACCCTGAGCAGTGGCGTCACCAACGTGACGTTCACCTGCAACGCGGTCAGCGGCAGCGGTACCAATGGCTTCGCCACGGGCACTGCGTCGAGCGCAACGCCGGGCGCGCATGTGTTCGATAATGCGATCACCGTTGCCAGCGATATCAGCAACAATCAGTCGGCGGCGATCGCCATCGGCTCGAACTGGTACGGCGGCAGCGCGGCGACGGTCGGTGGCAGCAATGCAGCCGGCGCGCAGGTGGCCGCCCCGTTGTCGGCGAATCCGATCGGCAATCCGGCATGCGGCGACAACACGCCGACGCAGATTGTCGTTGTGTCCGGCAGCGGCCAGCACGCACTGATCACCAGTGCATTCGGCAGTCCGCTGGTGGCGCGCGTGCAGGATGCGCTCGGTGGCGCGGTGATAGGCGAGCCAGTGACGTTCACTCCGCCCGCCAGCGGCGCTTCGGCGAACCTGGCGACGCCGGTCGGCACCAGCAACTACAACGGCATGTTCAGCACCACCGCGATCGCCAACAGCATGGCTGGTTCCTACAACGTGTTGTTTGCCGATACCAATTACGCCGGTATCGTGCCGGCCAGCTTCACGCTGTACAACGAGCGCGCGCCGGCGACGATCGCGCTCAATGCCTCCGATCTGAACGTCACCTACGACGGTAATCCGCACGCGGTCAGTGCGACCACGAGCCCGGCCGGACTGAACTACAGCGTGACCTATAACGGAAGCCTGACGGCGCCAAGTGCGGTCGGCAGCTACAACGTGGTGGCGACCATCACCGATCCGTCCTACAGCGGCAGCACCAGCGGCACCTTGACCATCACGGCGGCCTCAGCACCGGACTTGGGCGTGACCATCAACGATGGCCGTCAATACGTGCAGTACGGCAAGACCTTGACCTACACGATCACGGTGAACAACGTCGGCAATACCGTCATTGGCAGTGGCACCGTCAGCGACACCTTGCCGCCGGAACTGGATGCGAGTACGGCGACGGCGCAGTGTTTCGTTGCAGGTGTGGCTACGTGTACGGCACCGATCAACACAGCCACCGGCGTATTGAGTGGCACGGTGAGCAATATACCGATCGGTGGCGGCGCGACCTTCGTGATTACGGCCACAGTCAGCACCGCGCCGAACCTCGCCAGCGATCAGGTGGTCAATCAGGTCACGGTCGGTACCAGTGGTGACAGCAACAGTGCCAACGACACCGCAACCTCGACCACGCAGATCGTCATCTACCGCGATGGCTTCGAGAGCGGCGGCGACGGCGCGCAGGCGGCGATTGCCGGCATGCACGGCATCGGAACCTTGAACGATGCCAGCATGTTTGCGTTCGATCCGGCACAGGCGCCGCAGTCGGGCAATGCGCTGGCGACATGGACGCGCGCGACCGATGCGCGGGGCCGCGAGGTGTTCCGCATCGAATCGTTGCGTGTTGCCGGCAACGTGCTGGTGCAGCTCGTGTCCAGCGATGCCAGCGGGCACGAAGCGCACACCGCCTGGATGCCGCTCGGAAAGCAGACGGCGGGTTTGGCCTTGGCCGAAACGAAGACCACGCGCGCGGTCATCCTCGTCGGTGCGGATAACGGCGGCCTGCAAGCGGCGATTCCGTCGTGGGCCACGCTGCCACTGACGATCTACACCGCGCAGTAAATCCACAGACATGCGCAAACCCCGGTCCTCGTGGCCGGGGTTTGCGTTTGTGGGGAGTCGATTCGGCGGTGGATCAATCCAGGCGTTTGCGCGTGCGCGCGATGGCGATGCCGAGCACGATCACGCAGAACGCCGCGAGCGCGGCCAGTTCTGGCCACAGTTCGGTGAGACTTGCGCCACGCAGCATGATGCCGCGGATCAGGCGCATGAAATGCGTCATCGGGAAAATCTCGGCCAGGTATTGCGCTGGTTTCGGCATGCCCTGAAACGGAAATACGAAACCGGACAGCAGAATCTGCGGCAGAAAGGTGAAGAACGCGAGTTGCATCGCCTGGAATTGACTGCGCGCCAACGTCGAAATGAACACGCCGAGTGCAAGCGACGCAATGATGAATGCCAGCGACGCGGCATAGACATCCAGCAGCGTGCCACGGATCGGCACATGAAAGATCAGCATGCCGAGCAGCAACACCACGCTGACCTGGATCAGACCGATACCAACGAAGGGCAGTACCTTGCCGATGGTCAGTTCCGCGGGCGACACCGGCGTGGCGATCAGGAATTCCAGATTGCCGCGTTCGCGTTCGCGCACGATCGCCATCGCGGTGAACATCACCATGGTCATGGTCAGGATCACGCCGATCAATCCCGGCACGGTGTTGACCGGCGCGCGTCGCTCGGGATTGTAAAAATTTACAATTTCCACATTTACTGGTGGTGCCGATTGGCTGGAATCTAGCAAGGATGCGAGCGGCAGAGCAGCAAGCTGATGCGCGGCTTGTTGCACGACTTGATCGGAGCCGTCGACCACAATCTGCAATGGCGGCCGGTCGCTGCCGGCCAGTCGCCGCTCGAAATCCGGCGGAATCACCAGCGCGGCGCTGATTTTTCCGGCGCGCAGCAGGTCGTCGATCTGCTGCGGCGTGGACAGGCGATACTTGAAATCCATCACCTCGGTTTGCGCCAGGGCGGCAACGACTTCGCGCGAATGTGCGGTGCGCGCCTGATCGAGCACGGCGGCGTCGAGATGGCGGATATCCATATTGATGGCGTAACCGAACAGCAGCAACTGCATGGTCGGAATGCCGACGATCATCGCAAAGGTGAGGCGGTCGCGGCGCAACTGGCGCAGTTCCTTGACCACGATCGAGAACAGCCGGCGCAGATTCATGCGGCATGCTCCGCGTGGCCTGCCGGTGCCGAACCGGCATGGGTGACGGCCACGAATACGTCTTCGAGATTCGGTTCGGTTGTCTCGACCCGGGCCTCGATGCCGGCGTCGCGCAATGCCTGCGCGATCTGCGCCCGCGCCTGGTCGCCGTCGCGCGTGAGCACGCGCAGATGCGCGCCGATCTGCGCGCTGGCGACGATGCAACTTTGTGCAGAAAGCGCATTTTGTGCATGGCGCGGTTCGGCGCAGTCGATCAGCAGGGTCGATCCGGGCAGCGCGCGCTTGAGTTCCTGTGGA
>JANWJJ010000047.1 GCA_025451955.1 Rudaea sp.
AATGTTGCGGCGGTTTTTGTTGTTTCAGACGTTCGGCTTCGTCGCGCATCTGCTTGCGGCGTTCTTCGATGCGACGTTGCAAGGCTTCTGCCTGTTGATTGGGTTGAGCCGGCGGCGCCATCGCAGGCGTCGGTCCGAATTGCGCCGGCGTGCCGGGACGATGAGGAGAACCTGTACCAGTAACGGGCGTTGGACTGGCAACAGCGGTAGACAGTTCCACTTCGACCTCATCGCCGGCCGATTCCTTGAAAATCGCACTGCGCGGCTTGACCTGGGTCAAGGTCCAGCCACCCTGGTCGCCGGGCAAAGGCATGCCCTCCTTGACCGCTACCGACGCATTCTTGGCCTTGTCATGAATCATCGCCATGTGCAGTTGTGGCGTCAGGATTACGCCGGTCAGGGTGATATTCAGCGGCACCGGCGGTGGTGGCGGTGGTTGGTCCGAAGCCGTGGTTACCGGCGTTGGCTTGCGATCGTCGTTGAACAGCGGCCGCGCATCGGTTGCGGCAAAACTCGTCTCTGCCGGCAATTTGAAGGGTTCGCGATCGATACCGCCCAGGCCCTGGCCGGTGGCGGCATCCGCATTCTGCGGCAGCCAGCGGTAGCCGCGACCGAATCCGATTTGCAAGGCCAGGGCCAGTAGCAGCAGCAGACCGCACAGTCCGGCCAGCACCATGGTCAACAACTTGGCTCCCGGTACGCTCATTTGACCGGCTTCCCTGGTTGGCGCAGGTAGCCGGAAAGATTGAAGCGGATATCCAGCGGACTGGCACTCTTGGGGGCTCCCGGTACGAAATAACCGACTTGCTGCCGGTAGATCATCAACTGGTCCACGAACAGGTAGGGATTGCTGTTCTCCAGATCGTAGAGAATGCCGGCGAACGGCTCCAGATCGCAGCGCATGCGCACCTGGATGGTGACGCGCTGGTAGGTTTCTTCTTCGCCGCCCTTGAAGTTGGAATTGCTCACGATCGAGCAACGACCTTCATCCTTGACCCGCGCCCCGATCACCTGTTTCAGGCGCTGGGTGATGTCCGAAAAGGCGCTGTTGGCGTCGCTGTCGGTCAGGAACGCCTGATTGTTCTGCTCGAACGCGCGCACTTCGGCCAGATGCTTTTCGATCAGCGGGCGCTGCGCCGCCATCTGCGCGAAGCGTTGTTGCTGATCGCGCAGATCGCTCATCTGGTCGGACATCGCCAACTGCGGCGCGACAAACCACCAGTGCACGCCGATGACGTAGACCAGCAGCATGACGATCAGCAGCAGCACGATCGCCAGGAAACGGCCATTGCGGGCGTCAGGAGCCAGGCGCATTCTTGCCTCCTCCCGGCTTGCCGCCGGCGTGCTCGCCGGACGGTCCGGATTTGACCTTGGCGGCGGCCGCATCGGCGATCTGGCGGAACTCCAGATTGATGTTGAAGCGATCCTTTTTCGTGCGCGGATCCGGCTGGATCGTGCCCTGCACGCTGGGATTGGTCAGCACTTCGGATTTCTGCAACAGACCGATCAGTTTCGAGGCGTCGTCACTCAGGCCTTGCAACTCAATCTTGTTCTTGTCGTCGACGTTCAGGCGCTCGAGGTACGTGTCGTCCGGCAGACGTTCGGTCAGGTCGTTCAGCAGCGCGACCATCAACGGCGTCTCGCGTTTCTTGCGGCTGAGGAAATTCGCCGATTCGATGGTATCGGTCAGGGTCTTGCGCAAAGCAGCGACCTGCTTTGCATCATTTTGCGCTTTTTCCACTTCTGTACTCATTGCCGCAAGCGCCGATTCGCGATTGGACAGCGACAGCAGCATGCAGGTCACCAGCAACACCATGGCCGCACCGGCGAGCAGCAGATTCAGGCGCAGACGCAGATTCTTGCGCTTGAAGCGCCGCTCGGCGGACAGCAGATTGAGGCCCGCGCGCTGGCTGCCCGAACCCGCACGCCAGCAATCGACGCCGTCCAGCGGCGCGGCGCAGGCGGCCAGGGTCACGAGTTCGGCATCGAGTTGCGCACGTGGCACCACGATCAGCTCGACATGCAGATTGCGCTCCGCAGCGGTGCGCGACGCGACGCGATAATCGTAGTACACCTGATCGGCCTTGAACGGCGTCTGCCGGTCCATTTCGAAAGCCAGCACCTGGCGCAGATTGTCCTCGGCCGCCGCCGGCAGCACGATCGCCCGGTGCAATGCGCGATCGGCGCCGATGCAATAGAAGCGGCGCAGATCCGGATCGTCCAGCCCGCTGCGCAAACGCGCGAATTCGGCCTTTTGTGTTTCGGCGGGGCCATCCAGCCCAATCCGGCCCAGTTCGGCACTGCGCTCGCCCGATTGGCGCCACAGCACGAGTTCGCGGCCACGCGCCTCGATCAGTAGTGCATCCGTGCGTTCGGCCAGCAGCGCACGCCAGCGTACCGGCAGCAAGGCCACAAGCTCGCGTCCCCACCAGGCGAAGAATCGCGGCAGGGGCGTTCGGGCGTAGCGCGTCCGCAGACGGGCAAGCTGGATGTCGAGCGCTTCGGTGATACTACTCATCGGGATTGTTCGTCGTCGCGCCAGCGCAGCACGGTGTACGGGCGCCCCGCCGCGCCGACTCCGCCCAGCCGGACGCTGGCGTCGAGCAGGGTACTGGCGCCGTTGGCGAGCGTGGCACGGGACTTTATAGTGTACGTGTTCCCGCCGCCATTGGCCACGATCGGCGTACCGTCGGGCAGGGTCAGGCCGCTGCCGCCGGGCTGGCCCGCGCCAGCCTGCCCCGGCATGATCTGCTGGCGCGCCGCGATGATCTGCTGGGCCAGATCCGGCGTCATCCCCGGCAGCGCCAGCAAGGCTTCCAGCGGCGCATAGGCAGGATTCGGACTCGCACCGCCGGCATAGATGGTGATGGCTGGCTCGATCTTGATGTACAGATCGTAGTTCATGCCCAGCACCTGCTGCACTTCTGAAACCGTCTGAAACGGTGCATTGCGCGGCCCATAAGGCAAACCGGCGGCCTTGTACTCGTTGATTTTCGCGCCGTGCGGGCGCGGAATGTCGCCGGGCTCGCGCCAGTCCTGGATTGCGTCGGACAATGCAACGGCCTGATCCGGATCGACGCCCACCGATGCGAACAGCGATTGCAGCAGGGTATCGCCGACGGTATTGATGTCGATCTTGCCGGATTCGTCGGTCAGCTCGACGCGAATGCGCGCGTTGTCGAAGTCGAATTCATACGGGCGGCCATCGCCCACCCAGCGCGTGGCCGGATCGGGATTGCGCAATTCGTACACCGCACGTTCGATGCCGGCCTGCGCGGCAAAACGCGCTGTAGTGCCATCGAACAGATGCCGTGACTCCAGATTTTCGGTGCGCGCAATCAGGGCAAAACTGCCCAGCAGCACGCTCATCAAGGCGATCACCCAGATCACCAGAATCAGGGCCACGCCACGCTGGCGGCGCGCGTTCATGGTTTGCCACCGGCGCGGATCAGGGTTGGGCGGAGCGCCGGCCGCATCGCGCCGGCATTGAGCATCATCGGTACATCGAGCGTGGGCCAGGGAATCTGCACGCCGGTCTGCATGGTCAGATCGATGCGCACCATCAGCGGCGTGACTCCCGGATCGGGCCAGTCACTGCTCCAATCCGTAAGCTGACCCTGATCGTCGAGCGTGCGGTATTCAAAGCGGCCGCTGGCAATGCGATCGAGCAGGACGACCGGTTCTGCCGCATCGTCACCGGATTTTTTTTCGTCGTAGCCATTAAGCATCGCGTCGGTGAACTGCAATTGCAGACCATCGTTGCCGCGCACGAGTTCCAGCGTCTGCACGTACGGACCACCACGACTGAGATAGCCAGGCATCGACGCAACGAAGCGCATGCGTTGCGCGGCGCCCTCGAACACGTAGTTGGTGCCATTGCTGTCGTCGCGCGCATACGCCAGCGGCAACAGGTTTTCGAGTTGGCGGCGCAGGAATTCCTGCGCGGTGCGCAGGCGGTCGGTGCGGTCGATCGCGGCTTCGCCGGCGCGCATCGCATTGGCCGCGGCATGAATGCCGCTGTAGGCGCCGGCCATGAGCAGCGCCAGCAGGATCACCGCCAGCAGCACCTCGAGCAAGGTGAATCCGCGCGCGTGCGCAGCTCGCGGAAATCGCTGCGCGTTCATTGCCTGCCCCGCGCCGGCGGCGCGCCCGGCACGAATCCATTGCCGGGATTGCCATTGCCAGCGTTGGCATCCTGCGCGCGCAGCGTGACGAAACTCGCGTTATGCGTGAGATAGAAGCTGCCCCAGCTCACCACCAGTTCGAGCTGGTACAGATCGATATTGTTGCCCAGCGTGGTGATGTTCGGGCCGGCGGCATTGGCGTTGCCGGCCGCGGCAACAGCCGGCTGTGGCTCTTGCGGTGGCGGCAACTTGGTCACCTGCAATTGCCAGTGGTATTTGTCGTCGAACTGGCCGCTGTCGCTGCCTTCTTGCAGCGGTTCGCCGACGCCTTGCACATCTAGCAGCGATTGCGCCCACAGCGCCGCGCGGGTGTAGTCCGCCGACTGCGTGGTGGTTCGCAGGCACACGGTCAGAATTTGCAGCAGGATGCCGAACCCAATGGCAAAAATGACGAAAGCCGCGACCAGCTCGATCAGGGTAAAGCCGCGCTGGCGCGACGACGGCATCGGGATTGGTTGACGGAAGGACACAGTCGTCGATGAATGTACAGAAATATACAATGGGATAATCTGGCTAGTGTTGCGCGATTTCTTCACGCTCGACCCGCCCGGTGAGCCAGCTTACGTTGATGCGCCATTCGCGGCTGCCCATGAACACCGAGATATGGCCGCCGGTCGAGGCGCCATCGGGGAAGAAACGGATACGACCGGAGGTTGCGCCGGTTTGTTCGCTCTCGGCAGTCAACAGGGTCATGTGCATTTCCTTGGGCAGTCGCACCAGCGTTTTGCCCGGCGCCTGATACGTGTTGTTCTGGATGTCCAGATCCAGCGCTTCCTGCTGGCCTTTGACGATCGCCTGACCGCGCGTGTAGCGCAACGCGGCGACCAGATCGCGGCTGGCCGCCTGCACCCGGGCATTGCCCAGACTTTTGGAAAACGACAGCGACACCACGCTGAGCGCGATCCCGATCAGCACCACGACCGCAACCAGTTCGATCAGGGTGAAACCCTGCTGTCCGCCACGGACCTGGCGCGCGTGACGCATACCCTGCCCTCGGCGCAAGCCAGCAATCACTGCCAGTTGCCGAAATCCTTGTTCAGGCCATCGCCACCGGGCTGGCCATCCTTGCCATAAAAAATGATGTCGAAATCGCCGTGATCGCCGGGCACCTTGTAGAAATACGGGTGCTGAAACGGATCCTTGAGGTCGGATTCCTTCGCATAAGGGCCGTTCCAGTTGCTGGCATTGCCCGGACGCGTGACCAGATCGTTCAGGCTTTGCGGCGGCGAGCCGTTGTCGAGCATGTAGGCCTGCACTTTCATCTCCACCGAATGTACGCCGGCCACGCCGGCCTTGTACTCGCCATTCTGGAAATTCTGCATCACCTTGCCGCCGACGATGGTCATGACGATGCCGATCAGCACCAGCACGGCGATCATTTCGATCAGGGTGAAGCCAGCCGCCGAAATCCGCGGCGCACGGCGTTGCATTGTATACATTGTCATGATTGATCTCACTGTATCGAACTGGTGATATTCAGGATCGGCAACAGGATCGCCATCATGATGATCGCGACCACACCGGTCATCAGCACGGTCACCAGCGGCACCAAGGCGGCGAGCATCCGATCCACGGTATTCTTGGATTCCACGTCGAAGGTATCGGCCACCTTCAGCAGCATGTCGTCGAGCGCGCCGGATTCCTCGCCGACGCCGATCATCTGCAAGGCCAGCTTCGGAAAACGCTTGCTCAAGCCCAGCGCAAACGCCAGACCGCCGCCGGTTTTCACTTCCTCGGTGGCCTTGTCCACCGCTTCGGCCAGCGCCGTGTTGCCGAGCACGTTGCGACTGATGCCAAGCGCGGTCAATAAGGGAACGCCGTTCTTGAGCAAAGTTCCCAGCGTACGCGCCAGACGCGCGGTTTCGAGCCGGGAGATGAGGGTGCCGAACACGCGCATGCGCAACACGCGCGCATCGAACCGCAATCGCGTCGGCGGATCGGCCAACTGCTTGCGCACCAGCCAGACCCCAATGACGATGAGCGCCGCGATCGCCCACCAACCATCGCGCAAAGTGTTGCCGATGAACAGCACGACTTGGGTAATCATCGGCAACTCGACGCCCATATCCTTGAACATCGGCGCGAACTGCGGCACTACGAACACCAGCAGCACGAACAGTGCGGCAAACACCATCACCACCAGGATCGCCGGATAGATCAGCGCGTTGATCACGCTTTCCTTGAGCGCCTTGGCGCGTTCCAGATAGGTGGCCAGTCGCGCCAGCGTGGTATCCAGTGCGCCGCCGACTTCGCCGGCGCGCACCATGTTCACGTACAACTTGTTGAACACCTGCGGCTCGGCTTCGAGACCATCGGACAGCGGCGCGCCGCTGCGTACATGATCGCGAATGCGTTCGATGATGCGCCGCGCTTTTTCGCTTTCGGGCAGCTCAAGCAAAATCTGCAAGGCACGGTCCAGCGGCTGGCCAGCGCCGAGCAAAGTCGACAACTGCTGGGTGAATTGCAGCACCTGCGCCGGACTCATCGCCGGACGCTTGAACATTCCGCCGAACGCACTGACGCCGGCGGCGTCGCCAGCCTCGCGCACATCGAGCGGAATGTTGCCGGCGTCCTGGATCTTGGCGATCGCCTCGTCGTTCGAGGCAACGTCGAGCTGGCCTTCGAGAATCTCGCCGGCCGAGGTGACAGCTTTGTAACGATACAGCGCCATCAGCTTTCCGACGTCACGCGCAGCACTTCCTCGATCGTGGTGACGCCAGCAAGCGACTTCACCAGACCGTCTTCGTACATCGTGCGCATGCCTTCGGCGCGCGCCAATTCCTCGATCTTGCCCATGTCCGAGTGCTGCATGACCATGCGCCGCAGCGGTTCGGTCATGACCAGGAATTCCATGATCGTGGTGCGGCCGTGATAGCCGGTCGCCGTGAGCGCCGATGGCATCGGTTTATACAATTCCACTTTTCCTTCGGGCTGGTAGCGGCGCAGACCGAATTCCTTGATCACTTCGGGCATGGCCTCGTAACGCTGCGCGTGTTCGGTATCCA
>JANWJJ010000048.1 GCA_025451955.1 Rudaea sp.
GAAAACCAGACGCCATCGCGCGTGATCGGCGTTTTCGCCGGCGTCCAGCGTTGCACGAGTTTCAGCACTTCCAAGGTCGGGTCACGCGGCAACAGTGGCTTGAGCGCATCGGCGGCCGGTGAGGCCAGATCTTCCACGCGCTGTTCCAACTGATCGCGCAGAAATTTGGTATCAAATGTTGCATTGTCCAACGTGGGAGAAAGCAAATAACGGTACGGCAACAAGTTGGAATCGAGCGCCGTTGGATCGACCGCGCCGTTGAGCACGCGGCTGAAATACGCATTGTGATGCAGCGCTTGCGCCAATCCCTCGCTGAGCGCCGCCAGGCGTTCCCGCGGCGCGCCGTCGATGGCCAGCAGCAGCAGACGTGACGCGGGGCCGTTACCGATTTCGTCCAGCAGCAATTTCTGATCAGCGGTTTGCGCCGGCGGCATGAAACTGCGCAGGTCGCTGCTGACGACCAGACCGTTCCGCACAATCAGCACGAGCGTCGCAAGCAGCAACCACCAAATCGCGATCAGGCCGATGCGGACGCGCGTCGTCACGGCGCGGTTTGACACAGCGTGGACAACGCCGCAAGTGTGGGCGAATCGGGCAACGTCGCCGACGCCAGCGCACCGAGCAGCATGACGCTGGCATCGCCATCGTGTTCGTGCAGGCTGTAACAGCGCGGCGCGATACCGGCGCCATCGATCACGATGTCGCGCAGATGCTTCGCGAGATCCGGCGCGCGCGGGGTCAGGGTCAAAGTCCAGTTTGGCGCATTTTCCACAAGTTGCACGGTGTAGAATTTTTCCAGCGTCGCCGCGTCGCCGCCAAGCAGCGCGCTGAAACTCGCCAGTAATCCTTGCAACTCAGGGGAGCGATCCAGCGAAAAATGTCGTGGCGTGCGGCCCTCACGCCGCACTTCGACTCCGCCATTGGTGATCGTGGTGGTTTCACGATACGGCGCATCGATGCGCTTGCCGAGTTTGTTGGCGCCGCCGTAATCCAGTTCGCCACGCAAGATCAGCGGCCGTTTTAGCATGTGCAGAAAACGCACTTCGGCATACCGGGTGCTCGATGGCACCGGCTTGGCCAGGTGCGCAACGAACCCGACGAAATTCGGCGCAGCGGCGTCAGGCGACGGTGCGGACGCCAGCGCGTTCGTCAGCAGCAGGACGTTGATCAGGATCGCGCTGCGCAGGACGTTGCCAGAAATCATAGAAGTTGAACCAGTTGCGGGGAGAAAGCCGGGTGTAGTGTTCCAGTCGCGCCGCGTAGCGTTGCGTCCATTCGCCAAGCGCGGTGACGCGCTCACGCCGCGCAATTTGTATACGTTCGGCAAATGTTTCGAAGTATAAATCGTAACGGTTGCCTCCGGCATACAAACCGAAGCCAAGCACAACCGGCAGTTCCAGCGCCGACGCGATCAGGTAAGGCGCGACCGGAAACGGCGCGGATTCACCGAAGAATTGCGCGTCGCGGGTCGCCTCGCCGGGGCGGGCGCGATCGGCGAGCAGACCGATCAGCGCGTTTTGCTGTGCCGCGGCGTGGATGGCCAGACCGATGTCGCCGCCATTGCCGCCAACGTCGATCACTTCGTCTGCCACCATGGGATTGAGCGCGTGCAGCAGATCGGTCAATGCCGGCGTCTGTTGACGATCCATCACCACGCGCACGCGCACGTCGGGACGTGCATCGGCGAGCGCGCGCAGCACCTCGAAACTGCCGATGTGCGCACCGAGCAGAAGCACGCCGCGGCCATGCGCAAGCTGGGCTTCGAGCTGATCGAGTCCGTGTACGCGCACATCGAAACGGCGCACCGATTCGGCCAGCAGGAAAGCCCGGTCGAGGATGGTCGATGCGTAGCAATGGATATGCCGCAGCACCGCCCAGATGCCCGCAGGCCGGCCGCTGGCGCGGCTGAGAAAAGCGCGCGAGGCGCGGCGTTCCGGTCCGCGCCGGAAATAGAAATACAGCGTGATCGGATACAGCAGCGCGCGCGCACACGGCCGGCCCAGGCGCAGGCCGATCGTGCGGATCAGCCACAACGCGAAGCGTCCGCCGCCCTCGCGGCGCTCGCTCCAGTGCGCGCTCACGGCGCCGGCTCCAGGCTGCCACTGGCGATCGTGCTGCCGGCGTATACGATGCGAAAATGTATACTTTTGCCTGCTTCCACGATGCTCAACTCGGCTTTCTGACCGGGCAGCAGCGGTTGCAGGAATTTCACTTGCGGGAATCCAACAACACGCAGGCCTCGAATCCTTTCGACAACAGCGACAACGCGATCAAGCAGGATCACGCCGGGGACGACAGGCCTGTCCGGAAAATGTCCGGGCAAGGCGGGATGCGTTGCGGCAATGTGGAATTTTTCCGTCACGGCGTTCATGTCATTGCATCATGGCCGCGGCTCAATCGCCCAGCAGGCGCGGCCAGGCAGTCACCAGCGCACGGATGAAGCCAGGCAAGGTATGCCGCGACACTTGCGACAGCAGTCGCGGGCGCAGCGCGAACTCCCCGAGAAACAGCACGATCACGGCCAGTGGCAACCACACGGCGCCGAACAACGCCGGGCTTGGTGCCCACGCCGGCAGCCACGGCAAGCCGCCGCGTGCGCGCAATGCGAGTACGCCGCCGAGCGCTGCGAGCAAGCTTTGCCAGATCGCCCAGATCCAGGTCAGCCGACGCGCATAGCGCATGACGGCGGGATCGCGGAGTTGTTCTTCGCCATCCAGCGTCGCAATCGCCCGTGCGATCAGTGGCCGACGTCCGTCCCGCAAGGTGCGCGCGAACACCCAGGCGACGAAACCGGCGATCAGCATCGGCAAACTGTCGAGCAAGGCCACGGCGCCGGTGGTGACCAGCAGCGCCAGGGCCGATGCGGCGATCAGCGCCAGCGCCGGACGCAGCGAGCGCGGTGCGCTGAAACCGATCAAAGCGAACACGCCGAAGGCACTGGTGACGCGACACACATCGCTGTCGAACCAGCGCGCGCAGATAGCCAGCGCCACGACGCCGAGCCAGCCGAACGCGCGCCACATGCGCTCAACCCACGCGGTGTTGCTGGATATGCGCCGACAGCGCGCGCAGGCTGGAAAAAATCTGGCGGTTGTCGGTGTTGTCGGAGCGCAACTGGAAGCCATAGCGTTTGGACACCGCCAGCGCGAGTTCCAGTGCATCGATCGAGTCCAGCTCGAGCGTGCCACCGAACAGCGGCGCTTCCGGCTCGATATCGCCGGCCTGGCGATTTTCCAGATTCAGGCTGGTCACGATGAGTTCGGCCAGTTCGTGTTCGGCAGGTGTTTGCGGCGCCATAAATTCTGCGGTCCAATCGCTTCACGCAGCGCGCGGCTGCGGCCGTGAGGGCCGCGCAGTGTATCATGCATGCCCTCACGGACCGGCCGTTTTTCCCGATGGAATCCGCATCACAACCTGCTTCCGATTGCCACAACGCAACCACCGCCGCACCCGCGCTGCCGGCGTTGCGTGTCGATTACGAGCAAGGCGCAGTCGACGCCGTGCTCGCCGATGCCGCGGTGCTGGCCGTGATCGGTTTCGGTGGCGCGGCGGCGGCATCGTCCGATCCACGTTGCCTGCGCGTCGCGCTTGACCCCGCCGGACAACCCGCGCCGCTGGAAGTCTGGCGTACGCACGGCAAGGTTGAATGCGGACGCAATGGCGATCTCGCCTGGGCCAGCGACGGCGACTACAGCTTCGGTGCGATCGAACTGGACGAAACCGCGCATGGCGGCATCGCTGCGGCAACCCGACGCGCCTATGAAATGTTGCACGCCTGGCGCCGCCGCAGCGCCACGCCGCACCTGCTGAGAATCTGGAATTATCTCGACGCAATCAATCTCGGCACTGGCGACGACGAGCGTTATCGCCAGTTCTGCGCCGGGCGCGCCGCCGGCATGGACACTGGCATCACGGATTATCCTGCCGCGACCGCGATCGGCGTGCGCGATGGCCGCCGCCGTATTCAGGTTTACTGGCTGGCCACGCGCCACGCCGGAACGCCGCTGGAAAACCCGCGCCAGCTCAGTGCCTGGCGCTATCCGCGCCGCTACGGCCCGTCTGCGCCGGGTTTCGCCCGCGCCATGCGGGCGCCGACACGTTCTCCACAACTATACATTTCCGGAACGGCGGCGGTCGTAGGTCATGCTTCGCACCATCCCGGCGACGTTCGCGCCCAGCTCGATGAAGCGTTTGCCAACCTGGACAGCCTGCTCGCCGCCGCACGCATCGACGACACATCCCGATACGGTGCGCACAGCCTGTGGAAGGCCTATGTCCGGCACCCGGCCGACGTGCCGTTGCTGCGCACGTTGCTGCGCGACCATCTGGGCGCCACCACGCCCGTGCTGCTGTTGCACGGCGACGTGTGCCGGACCGAACTGCTGGTCGAGATCGACGGCATGCACGGCGTCTGAATCAGACTGGCGCAATTGGATGCCGCGATGCGAACCACGCGCCGACGCCGAGCGTCAGTATACAAATCCACCAGGCGAGTACGGCATTGACGATGAGATGCCCCTGCTTCGAGGTGTCGGCAAGCCCATCACCGACCACGGTGATGGCGATGGTGAGCAGCATCGTCGCCACCGTCAGCGCGCTGTACAGGCACAACCGCGGCCGGCGGCGCGGCGCGCACAACAGAACGATCAAGCCGGCCAGCGGTCCGCCCAGAACCAGTCCGCGCACCATCGGCTGAGCGCTCAATGCCGTGCTGATGCTGAAAAATCCATTTGGCAACTTGTGGAAATTGCCGCCTTCCACCAATCCCAGGCCGGGAACCAGCCACGGATCCAGCGCCGATACACCGTGCCAGAACATCCGCCAGGCCAGATCCGGCTCCTCCAGCAGGACCGCCAATTCGCGCTTGCGACTGACGTTTGCGAGGCTTGGACACGCGTGCTCGGGATAGTCCGGCAACTGCCAGGCGCGCAGGCCGCTGAAACGCAAACAGTCCGGCGCCAATCCCAGCGCGAGAGCGGTGGCCGCGGGATCGCTGGCGTTCGGCAGCAGCCCGGTGAAAACGACATCGGCTCGATTGAACTGGTCGATGGCGCGGATCGCCAGATTGTCGCGTTGCAATTGCAAGGTTTGCAGCGCCAGTCCGGCGAGCGCGCCGAGCAGCAGCGCCTTGCCCTGCCACGATCCGCGCTGCCAGCCGCAGCACCAACCCGCGCCGAGTACGGTCAGCGCGAGCGCGCCGGGCAGCAACAGATGCTGGATCTTCACCGCGGCCAGCCCGAAAGCAGCCAGTGCCAGCAACCAGGCCCGGCGCCGGCTGTACGCCGCATCCGCATCGAGCAGGATCAGGCTGCACAAAGTATACAAAGCCAGCAGCGCCGCCCATTCCGCATAAAACGTGTTCAGATAGATCGTGTTGGCCGGATCGGCAAACAGCAGCGGCAGCAGCAATCCATTGGCGAGGGCGATCCACGGCTCGTCTCGCCGCCACCAGGCCCGTGAAAATGCCGCCCACAAGAGCAACAGCACCGCGAACTTCAGCGCGCCGATCCAGCGCACGGAAAAACTCCGCTGGCCGCTCAGAGCCGCCTGGATCCGGAACATTGCCGCTAGCGGCGCCTGGAACAACAGCTCGCTCGACCAGTAGCACATCGGCCGGTCATTGCCGAGAAAGGCATAGCGCGAAAATGGCGCCTGCGGACTGTTCTGGGTCGGCGCAACATCAGCCGGCCGGTCCGGGTACAGGTCGAAGCAGGCGCTGTAACGGGTTTCGTCGTAACTGTTGGCCAACGCGATCAAGGGCGTATGCAGCAGCAACGGGATGCTGCGCAACATGCCGCCAAGCAGGCAGGTCAGCAGCGCGATCGCCAGCCACGGTGGCATCCGCGTCACGGGATAACGGTGCGGTGGCGCAGCGGCGAAGAGCGGCATGGCCTGGACAATCCTGCGATAACAACGAATGGTCGAGTCTAGGTTCCAGGCCCGCCGGCAACAACCACAAATCGCCGGAACGTGATTCAGTTGGCACTCCGCTTGCCAACTGCGCAACCCCACGCCTGCCAAGCTCGGCACGGGGCCGGTTCAGCTTGCGGTGGTAGTATTTCGCCACCTGTCAAAGGCGCATTGCGCCGCGGAGTGGGTCATGAAGCAGCAACTGGGGCATTACGACATCGTCGCCGAACTCGGCCGCGGCGGCATGGGTGTGGTCTACAAGGGTTACGAGACATCGTTGAACCGCTACGTCGCGATCAAGGTGCTGGCCGAATCCCTGGCCCACGACGAGAGCGTGAAAGAGCGCTTCCTGCGTGAAGCGCGCAGCATGGCCGCGCTCAACGACCCGCATATTATACAAATATACTTCATCGGCGACGATGCCGGTCAGACCTACTTCGTGATGGAATTCGTCGACGGCGAATCGCTCGGCTCGCTGCTCAAGCGCGAGGTCAAGCTCAAGCCCGAGCAGGCGGCCAAGATCGTCTACCAGACCGCGCAAGGTCTGGCCACCGCGCACGACAAGGGCGTGATTCATCGCGACATCAAGCCTGGCAACCTGATGATCAGCGCGCGCGGCAGCGTCAAGATCGCCGACTTCGGCATTGCGCTCAAGACCCAGGATTTCTCCAAGAAACTGACCTCCACCGGCGAGTTCGTCGGCACGCCCGGCTATCTGTCGCCGGAAGTGTGTCTGGGCAAACCCGTCGATCAGCGCTCGGACATTTTCTCGCTCGGCATCGTGCTGTTCGAATGCCTGGCCGGACGCATGCCGTTCACCGACGAATCGCCGCTGGGCCTGATGCTGGAAGTGGTCAAGGCCGATATCCCCGATGTGCGCCAACTCAACTCGGAAGTCGATCCGGAGCTGTCGCGGATTCTCGGCAGGATGATCGCCAAGGACCCGGCCGATCGCTATCAGAGCTGCCAGGAACTCGAAGCCGATCTGGCCAAGTATCCGCTGGTCGCCAAGGGCGGGCCGATTACCGTGATGACCAAGATGTCGCCCGCGGCCGCGACCATGATCGGACAGAAAACGCCGGTGTCCGGACAGCGCCCGCTGCCCTCCACAACGCCGACGCCGCAACCGATGCCGGTGCAGTTGTCCGCGGCGACGCCGGCGCAGCCGCAAGCCTTGCCGCCGGAAGCCTCAGCGCACGTCTCGGTGCTGCAAGCGCAACCGGCACGCAAGGGTTCGACGGCCTTGCCCCTGGCGATCGCCGCGATTTTGATCCTCGGTTTGGCCGGCGGCGCGTTCGCCTTCCGCGACCGGATTCCGTTACTGCAACAATATCTCGGCGCGGCGCCGACCACGGTTGCCAGCGCACCGGCAACGGTCGCGGCGCCGGTTCCGGCCACTCCCGTCCCGCCGGCAGCAACTGCCGCCGCATCAGTACCCGCGACCGATGCGCCGGCCCAGGCCGCCGCCGCAAATCCGGCCAATGGCGCGACCGCGACGACAACGGCAAACACGGCCGTCGCCACTACCGAAGCGCCAGCCGCCGACGCTGCGCCCGCTCCGGCCGCGCGCGCTTCGCAAGTCGAACCGCTCAAGCAACTCGCGGCGGCACAGGCCGCGGAAGCCGCACCGCCGGCACAACTGGCGCGCGCGACCGAACCGCCGCCGGCCAGTGCGCCGCCAAAGCCGCATATTCCGACCGTGGCCGTCGTTGCCGGTGGAGATGACGCCGTTTCCGAACCGGCCGAGCACGCAATCGAGCGCATGTTGACGCGTCGCGGCTATCGCGTACTGGATCAGAACATGATGCCGCGCGTGTCGAATCTGCTCGGTGGCGAGCGTCCGCGTTTCGGCGAAGTGCTCGAAGTGCTGGCCAAACGCGGTCATATTGATGCCGTGGTGTTCGTGCACGCCCGTCCGGTCGGCACCCAGCAATTGACCTACTACGGCCAAAGTTCCACGTTGTACACCGTGCAATTGGGTGTGCGCGCCTATTCGATCGATGGCCGCCGCATGCTCGGTCCGGGCTGGAGCGAGCAAGTCAATTTCACCAGCTTGAATGCGGCCGAGAAAGCCAACGAGGCGATCGAACCGATGCTGCGCGAAGTGGACGAAAAACTGGTCGATTACCGGCCGAAAGGCAAACGCGGCTGACCTGGGCGGATTGGCGCCGCGCTACCGGTTTTTCACGGCAGTTCACGCGGCGCATTGGCACGCCCGAGCAAGGTCTGGGCGTAGCGATAACCCGCATCGATGGCGCGCTCGTAGGCGTGCCAGTCGAGCAGCTCGATGTCGTTGAGCGGCGGCGTCAGCAGCAGACTCGTTTGCGCGCGGCGTCCCTGACTCGCCACTTCGGCGTTGACCATGCCCGAGCGCAGCAGGATGCTCAGGATTCCCGGGCGCTGGTGCTTGTGGAACAACCGTTGCCAAGCCAGCCGCCACCATGCCGGCAGCGCGAACTCCTCGACCTCGGCGTGCAGCACGTCGTCGGCGCCGATATCCACCGCGACGATTTCGCCAACGCCCTGGGTGCGCATCACGTCGGTCGGCAGGTTGTTCATCACCGCGCCGTCGACGAAGAC
Source organism: Rudaea sp. (assembly GCA_025451955.1). Lineage (GTDB taxonomy): Bacteria > Pseudomonadota > Gammaproteobacteria > Xanthomonadales > Rhodanobacteraceae > Rudaea. The sequence continues at coordinate 8,491 of JANWJJ010000048.1, forward strand.
TTCGCGGTGATGGAATACCGGCGGCAACACGCCGGGGATCGCGCAACTCGCGCGCAGCCAGAACCACAACGGCCCGTTGCGGTGGGTTTCAGCGCGGCCAGCGCTGAGGTTCGCGGTAACGCAAAAATACGGCAACGCCAGATCGGTGATGTCGCGCGGCCCGAACGCCTCGCGCAATAACCGCGCGACGCGACGACCGGCAACCAGGGATATAAATGGAAAAGTATAATCACTCAGCGGACGCCCGAGCACGAAGGCGCGCCGGTAGTTGTCGAACATTTCCTCGTTCGACCAATCCGCGGCCACACCGGCGCCGATGATCGCGCCGATCGAGGTGCCGCCGACGCAATCGATGTGCATGCCGGCTTCGCGCAAGGCACGCACGACGCCGATATGGGCAAAGCCGCGCGCGCCGCCGCCGGACAGCACCAGACCGACGCTGCGGCCGATCAGCAAGCGCGCGACGCGTTCGATATCACCGTCGTTGCGCACATGATGGTGCTGCACACCCGGCATCTGCTCCAGCCAGCGCACCGCCGCACCCGCTTCGATGTCGCCATCGTGCAGCAACAGCAGATGGCGTGGCCGATGCAGCGCTTGTTCGGCATCCAGACAGCCGGCCTGCGGCCAGGCGCTGGCCGCCTGCGCGGCGCGTACGGGAAACAGCAGGCAATCGGCCTGGCGCACGCACAACTCGCGCCACTCGTCGCCGGCATCGGCATTGCCCAGATACAGGACATGCCGCACACGCGCCTCCAGCGCGCTGAACCAGGCGCTGGTCTGGCCACGGGCCATGTCGGCATCGATCACCGCGCATTCGCCGTAACGGCCGAGCGCGACACTCAGGCGTTGCGCAAGGCCGCGTGCATCCACTTGTGCATCGTGTGGCAGGATCGCAAAGGTGCGCGGCGCGGACAATTTCGTGCCGCTATCGCGATCGATCAGGCGTTTCACCGCCAGCCGCGCGGTGGTCAGCATCGCCTCGGGATAACGTTCGACCAGATTCTGGAATCCTTGCCGCGACAAGCGCAACAATTCCGAATCGCGCAGGGCGCGCACCGTGGCCGAGCGTGGCTGATCGACGATCAGGCCAAGCTCGCCGACGGTTTCACCCGCCGCGACCACGCCCTCCAGACGCAACGCGCCGTCTGCATCCGGCTTGAATGCGCCGAGGCTGCCGGACTTGAGCACATACAGCGCATCGGAGGCGTCGCCGTAGTCGAACAACTTGGCGCCACCGGGCATGGCAAACCATTCCAACTCCGCCGCCAGTTCGTCCAGGCTGGCGTCGTCCAGATGCCGGAACAGCGGCAGGCTGCGCAGCAGTTTGCGCATGTCGAATTCTTCGTTGTTGACGGACGCTTCGTCCACCGCTGCTCTCGTCGCTGCAATAGGCGCATGCTAACGCAAACTGCGCGGATGGCGACGGGCGCGGCTTGATTTTCCGATCGGCGTGCTACACGTTGTCGTTTCTTTCCAGCGATTGTGCTGCAATGACCTCACCCAATCCCTTGCTCGCCGACTCGGCTCTGCCGGCATTTGCCACGATCGAAGCCGGGCACGTCTTGCCTGCCGTCGACGCAACGCTTGCCGATTATCGCGCGCGCATCGACACCCTGATCGCCGATCCCGCAGCGCGCAATTTTGCCAACACGATGCTGCCACAGGAAACGCTCGATGAGCGGCTGGAACGGGCGTGGTCACCGGTGTCGCATCTGCACGCCGTGCGCGATTCTGCGGCCTTGCGCGAAGTGTATGCGCAGGCCGAACAGCGCATCAGCGAGTTTTCGGCCGAGCTAGGCCAGAATCGCGAACTCTACGCTGCGGTGAAAGCGGTCGCAGACAATGTGGAATTTTCCACTTTGCCGCGCGCCGCAAAAACCCTGGTCGAGCATACCTTGCGCGATTTCCATCTGTCCGGCGTGGCGCTGGAAGAACCGGCACGTTCACGCCTGCGCGATATCGTCAACACGCTGACGCGGCTGGCCACGGAATTCGAGGAAGCCGTGCTCGATGCCACTGAAGCCTGGAGCGAAACGGTCGACGTGACCGCGTTGACCGGTCTGCCCGCGGCCGAACTTGCGCTGTTGCGCGAGTACGCGCGTGAAGCCGGGCGCGAGGGTTTTCTGGTCACACTCAAGCACCCGAGCGTGCAGGCGATTCTGACCTACGCCGATGATCGTGGCCTGCGCGAGCGCGTGTATACCGCGTATCAGACGCGCGCCTCGGATCAAGGTCCGAACGCCGGGCGCTTCGACAATTCCGCACGCATCGAGCAGATCATGGCGCTGCGCCACGAAGCCGCGAACCTGCTCGGCTTCGCCAATGCGGCCGAGGAATCGCTGGCGACGAAGATGGCCGGCACGTCTGAGCGGGTGCTCGCATTTCTGCACGATCTCGCCGCGCGCGCCAAGCCCGTCGCGCAACGCGAGTTGGCCGAACTGCGCGACTTCGCCCAAGCGGAACTCGGCATCGCCGATTTGCAGTCGTGGGATGTGGCGTATGCGGCCGAGAAATTGCGCCTGAGGAAATTTCATTTGAGCGAGGAAGAATTAAAACCGTACTTTCCATTGCCGGCCGTTATCGACGGCCTGTTCGCGATTACCGCGCGCGTGTTTGGCGTGAGCCTGAAACTGCGCGACGGCGTCGAAGTCTGGCATCCGGACGTGCGCTACTACGACGTGCTCGATGCCGATGGTCATGCGCTGGCCGGCGCCTTTGTGGATTTATACACGCGTGCCGGCAAACGCGGCGGTGCCTGGATGGACGTGTGCCGTTCGCGTTTTCGCGGCGCTGGTCAATCGCAGTCACCGATCGCGTATCTGACCTGCAATTTTCCGCCGCCGGTCGACGCCAAGCCGGCCCTGCTGACGCATGACGAAGTGACCACGCTGTTCCACGAATTCGGCCACGGCCTGCATCACATGCTGACTGAAGTGGACTACCCCGGCGTCGCAGGCATCAGCGGCGTGGAATGGGATGCGGTCGAATTGCCGAGCCAGTTCATGGAGA
>JANWJJ010000049.1 GCA_025451955.1 Rudaea sp.
CGATGTCCTTCTCGGCTTGCTTGATCGCATCGACCGCTGCGCCGAGCGAAGCGCCGGGCGCGAGATTGAACGATACCGTGGTCGCCGGGAATTGACCGAGGTGATTGATCAGCAGCGGCGCGGTGCGTTCGCTCAAGCGCGTCACCGCGGTGATCGGCACCTGACCATTCGCCGCCGGCGCCTGCGTCGCACCGACCGTGGCGCTGGTCGCTCCTTGCGGCGCGCCGCCGGTAGCCGATTGAGCGCCACCCGGCGACGACACCGAACCTTGCGGTGTCTGTGCGACCGAATTCGCGTTGCTCAAACCGGGAATATAAATTCCGTTCAGCGCTTCCGGCCCGTTCTTGAATTGCGGCTGCACCTCGAGCACGACGCGATATTGATTGGCCTCGGTGAAGATGGTCGAGATCAGGCGCTGGCCGAAAGCGTCGTAGAGCACGTTGTCGATCGCCGCGGCGGTGATGCCCAGACGCCCGGCGCTGTCACGGTCGATGTCCAGATACGCTTGCAAACCTTGTGCTTGCAAGTCGCTGGCGACGTCGGCCAGCTCGGGTTGCTGATTCAACTTGTCGATCAGTTTCGGCACCCAGGTGTTCAGCTCGTCGAGGTCCGGCGATTCGAGAGTGAACTGGTACTGAGTGCGGCTGACGCGATCCTCGATGGTGAGATCCTGCACCGGTTGCAAGTATAAAGATATACCCGGAGCCTGCGCCGCGGCATCCTGCAAACGCCGGATCACGGTTTCGACATCATCGCGCGTGCCGTGCGGTTTCAGGTTGATCAGGTAACGGCCGCTGTTGAGCGTGGTATTGGTGCCGTCCACACCGATGAACGAGGACAGCGAATCGACCGCCGGATCCTTGAGAATCAGACCCGCCAGCGCGTTCTGGCGTTGCGCCATTGCTGCGAACGAGATCGACTGCGGCGCTTCGGAAATGCCCTGGATCACCCCGGTATCCTGTACCGGGAAAAATCCCTTGGGGATGACAATGTATAAAATTACCGTCAGCGCCAGGGTGGCGATGGCAACGATCAAGGTCGCGCCTTGACGTGCCAGCACCCAGGTCAACCAGCGCGCGTAGACGCCGATCAGGCGCTCGATCAGCTCGTGGCTGCGACGCGAGAACGCGCTTTCTTCTTCCGGCTTGTAGTGCTTGAGAATCTTCGCGCACAGCATCGGCACGAGGGTCAGCGACACCACGGCCGAAATCAGGATCGTCACCGCCAAGGTAATGGCGAATTCGCGGAACAACCGGCCCACCACATCGCCCATGAACAACAGTGGGATCAGCACCGCGATCAGCGAGATCGTCAGCGAGATGATGGTAAAGCCGATCTGTTTCGAGCCTTTCAGCGCAGCTTCCAGCGGCGAATCGCCGGCTTCGAGATAACGCGCGATATTCTCGATCATGACGATGGCATCGTCGACCACAAAACCCGTTGAAATCGTCAACGCCATCATAGTCAGGTTGTTCATGCTGAACCCGGCCAGATACATCACGGCAAACGTACCGACCAGGGACAGCGGCACGGAAAAACTCGGGATGATCGTCGCCGGCAGATTGCGTAGGAACAGGAAGATCACCAGCACCACCAGCACCACCGCGAGCATCAGCTCGAACTGCACATCGTGCACCGAGGCGCGCACGGTGACGGTGCGGTCGGTGAGCACGCTCACGTCCACACCGGCCGGCAACGAGGCCGTCAGGCTCGGCAGCATCTGCTTGACCCGATCGACCACGTCGATCACGTTGGCGCCCGGCTGGCGCTGGATGTTCATGATGATCGCGGGCGTGGTGTTCTTCCACGCGGCCAGGCGATCGTTCTCGGCGCCGTCGACGATGGTGGCGACATCTTTCAACCGCACCGGCGCGCCGTTCTTGTAGGCGATGACGATGTCGCGATACTCCGCGGCCGACTTGAGTTGATCGTTGGCGTCGATGGTGTACGAGCGCGTCGGTCCGTCGAAACTGCCCTTGGCGGCGTTGACGTTGGCGTTGCCGATGGCGCTGCGCAGATCCTCCAGGCTCAGGCCATAGGCGGCGAGCGCCGCCGGATTGGCCTGTACCCGCACTGCCGGACGCTGGCCGCCGGACAGCGTGACCAGGCCGACGCCGGTCAGTTGCGAGATTTTCTGCGCCAGCCGCGTGTCCGCCAAATCTTCCACTTGTGGTAAAGGCAGCGTTGTGGACATCAGCGCCAGGGTCAGGATCGGTGCATCGGCGGGATTGACCTTGCTGTAGATCGGCGGCGCCGGCAGGTCGGCTGGCAGAAACGTGCCCGAGGCATTGATCGCGGCCTGCACTTCCTGTTCGGCCACGTCCAGCGTGAGATCGAGACTGAATTGCAACGTCACCACCGACGCGCCGCCGGAGCTGGTCGACGACATCTGGTTGAGGCCCGGCATCTGCCCGAACTGGCGCTCCAGCGGCGCGGTCACTGACGACACCATGACTTCGGGACTCGCGCCCGGATACAACGTGGTGATCTGGATCGTCGGGTAATCGACTTCGGGCAGCGCCGACAGCGGCAGAAAACGGTAAGCGAGAAATCCGACCATCAGGATCGCCGCCATCAGCAGGCTGGTGGCGACCGGGCGCAGGATAAACAGGCGCGACGGATTCATGCGTCAGCCGCCGGCAGGCTTGCCGCCGCGCCCGTATCTCTGGCCTTTCGCATTGGGGTCGGTCGTTGCCGGTTTGACCGCCGCCTTCGGCGCATCGCCGGGCAATACCACCTTGCTGCCTTCGCGCAATTTGTCGGCACCATCAGTGACGACGATTTCGCCCGGTTGCAAGCCACTGTTCACGGCCACGCGCTCGCCTTCGGTCGGGCCGGTCCTGATCGCACGCTGGGTCACGCTGCGATCAGCTTTCACCACGTATACAAATAGACCATCGGCGCCGCGCTGCAAGGCCGAAGTCGGAATCACGGTCGCGCCGTGCAAGGTGCCGAGCAACACGCGCGCGTTGACGAACTGGTTCGGAAACAGGCTTTCGTCGGCATTGGCGAATTCGGCCTTCACCTTCACCGTTCCGGTGCTGGTGTCGATCTGGTTGTCCATGCTGGCGAGGGTGCCGCTGGCGAGTTTGGTCTGCTTGTCGCGATCGAAGGCGTCGACGGCAACCGGATTGCCTGCATGAAGTTGCTTGAGCACGTCCGGCAAATTGTCTTCGGGAATCGTGAACAACACGTCGACCGGTTTGAGCTGGGTAATCGTGACGATGGCACTGCCGTTCTGCACGTTGTTGCCCGGATCGACCTGGCGCAGACCGACGCGTCCGCCGACCGGTGCCACGATTTTGGTGTAGGCAAGATTCACTTTCGCGGTTTCGATCTGGCCCTGGTCGGCCTGGATCGTGCCTTCGTACTGATGCACGAGCGACTGTTGTGCATCGAGTTGCTGCTTGGCGATCGAATCCTGCTTGAACAAGGTCTGGTAGCGATCGAGATCGATTTTCGCATTCGCCAGCAGCGCCTGATCGCGCGCCAACGCGCCCTGCGCCTGCGCTTGCTCAGCCTGATAGGTGCGCGGATCGATCTGGGCGATCAGGTCGCCCTGCTTGACCATCTGACCTTCCTTGAACTGCACGCTGAGCAATTGTCCGGCGACTTGCGCGCTCACCGTGACGTTGCGCAGTGGCGTCACCGTGCCGAGACCATCCAGATAAATGGCGATGTCGCCCGCCGCAGCCGTCGCCGTGCCGACCGGCAATGCCGGGCCACCGGGTCCGGCACTGCGCATGCTGCGAAAACCGCCGCGCACGGGCAGCGTGGTCTTGTGCGCCAACCAGTAACCACCGAGCGCGACCAAGACCGCGATCGCAATGATGATTGCAACCATGCGCCAACGGCGGCGAGGCTTCGCGCTGGAATAATTGTTGTTGCCGGAATCCGTGCTCATGGCGACTTGTACTTGCCTCGATGGGTCGGAAGATTGTGCCGGCGGCGGACGACTCGACGCGGCCGGCAGCGGATGCAAAACTGTGCCGCATGCGACTATATCGCAGTTGCGTGCTGACCCGCCTGTAAGCAGTTGTAAACGCCGCGTGGCAATATCCTGGCACAAATTGCCCTGCCGCTTGCGCGTGAAAGACACTTGTCGCCGCACCGGTCTGTCTGCGAGAATGTGAATGTAGCGCTGGGCGGCGTTCCGATTCCAAGCATCCGAATCCGAAACAAGGAAAAGCCAGCGTGTCCAAGCATCGTCTGTCACTGCACTCGTTCCTCCTTCTCGCCACCTGCTTCGTCACGCCGCAAGCCTTCGCCTGCTCGGCCTGCGGCTGCACCTTGAATTCCGACTGGGCCAGCCAGGGTCTGGCGGCCAGCGGCGGCTGGCGCTTCGACGCACGCTTCGACTTCTTCGATCAGGATCAGCTGCGCAGCGGCACCGACAGCGTGTCACGTTCGGATTTCAGCTATCCGGACGACCGGGAAATTCAGCGCTATACCTACAATCGCAATTACTCGTTCGCGCTCGACTACAGCCCGAACAAGGACTGGGGCATCAACCTGGCGCTGCCTTGGTTCGATCGCGCGCACGCGACCATCGCCGCGGGTGACACGGAAATCTCGACATCGCACGATCAAGGCATCGGCGACCTGCGCATCGTCGGGCGTTATCAGGGTTTCAGCCCGCAGCGCAGCACCGGCATCGAATTCGGTCTGAAACTGCCGACCGGAAATTTCAGCGACCGCTTCGCCAGCGGGCCACAAATCGGTGCCACCGTCGATCGCGGCGTACAGCTCGGCACCGGCACCACCGACGCCTTGCTCGGCGTATACAATTTCGGCGGGCTGGCGCCGGACTGGGGCTATTTCGCGCAAGCCTTGCTGCAACTGCCGCTGGCTTCACGCGACAACTTCAAGCCGGGCGCCGGCATCAATGCCAACCTCGGCCTGCGCTACACCGCGAGCGAACGCTTCACCCTGCAATTGCAGATCAACGCGCGTATCGAAAAACGCGAACAGGGTGCGAACGCCGACATCGAAAACAGCGGCGCGACGCTGGTCTATCTCAGTCCCGGTCTCACCTGGAAAATCTCGCACCGCTTCTCCGCCTTCGGCTTCGTGCAATTGCCGCTGTACCAACGCGTGAACGGTTTGCAGATCGAAGCGACCGAGCTTGCCTCGGTCGGGTTGCATTACATTTTCTAGCCGCAGCTATTTCTTTTTCTTCGCGCCTGAAGAGGCCGACTTGGCCTTTGGCGTCTGCACGGACTCATCCGGACGGTAATCGCCGATGATCGACTTCGCCGGGCAGATGTTGAAGACCGGGCATTTGCGGCAGCCTACCGCGAG
>JANWJJ010000050.1 GCA_025451955.1 Rudaea sp.
ACGGTTTCTTCGTCGGCTTCCGGCAGATGACCGAATTCGGCGGTGACCATGCCGCCGATGGTGTCGAATTCGTCGTCGGCGAATTCGCTGCCGAGGCGGGCGTTGAAATCGGCGATGGGCGTGAGCGCATTGACCAGGAATCCGCCGTCGGTTTGCGACTGGATCAGTTTCTTGCGTGCGGGATCGTCTTCGTCGTGTTCGTCGTCGATCTCGCCGACGATTTCCTCGAGTACATCCTCGATCGTCACCAGTCCGGAAAGACCGCCGTATTCGTCGACCACGATCGCCATGTGATTGCGCGACAGGCGGAATTCCTTGAGCAGGATGTTCAGGCGCTTGGATTCGGGAATCATCGCGACCGGGCGCAACAGCGTCTTGATGCTGCACGGCGTGTTGCCGCCGGCGAAGCATTTGAGCAAATCCTTGGCCAGCAGGATGCCGACGATCCGGTCAGGGTCGTCGGCGTCGTGTACCGGAAAGCGCGAGTGCCCGGATTCGATCACGCGGCGCACGATCTCGGTCAGCGACGCATCGACCGGCAACGACACCATCTGGGCGCGCGGCAGCATCACATCGGCGACGCTCAGGTCGGCCACTTCGATGGCGCCTTCGACCATCGACAGCGTATCGTCGGATAGCAGGCCGTTGGCCTGTGCGCCGCGCAGTTCCTCGATCAGTTCGTCGATGTTGCGCGGCTCGCCGGAAACCAGTTGGCCGATGCGCCCCAACCAGGAGCGCGTCGGTTGGGGACTAGCGTGATCCTCGTTCATTGCGTTTCAAACAAAACCCGTACGGGCGGACGCCTAGTTTAGCCGATTTGCCGGGGTTGTTCGGTAAATCAAACAAATTCAATGATTTGATTCAATGAATCGGATTCAGACGTAGGGATCGGCAATGCCCATTCCGGCCAGAATGTGGATTTCCAGCGTTTCCATTCGTGCCGCTTCGGCGGGTTTTACGTGATCGTGGCCGAGCAGGTGCAGCACGCCGTGGATGGTCAGATGGGCGTAATGCTGGCGCAGTGGTTTGCCCTGTTCGGCAGCTTCGCGCGCAACGATCGGGGCGCAGATGACCAGATCGCCGAGCAAGCCGGCTGATCTTAGACGGGATTGTTCACCTTTAAGCGGTTCGTAGGGAAAACTCAGCACGTTGGTGGCGTAATCCTTGCCGCGGAATTCGCGATTGAAACGCCGGCCTTCCGATGCACCGACGACAAGGATATTCACTTCGCAACGGCGGCGGCGCAGCGCCGGGATCGCGTCGATCCAGCGTGCGAACGAGGACTTGAGCGGAACGCCACGGCGTCCGGCTTCATTGCGCAAATACAGCGAGATGGTCACGGCGACTTTTCCGCTTCGCGATTCTCGTAGGCACGCACGATCTTCTGCACCAGCGGATGCCGCACCACATCCTTGGCGGTGAAAAACGTGAAGCTGACACCTTCGACTTCGCGCAAGACCTCGATCGCGTCGCGCAGGCCAGAAGCGATATGCCGCGGCAGATCGGTCTGGGTCACATCGCCAGTCACCGTCGCGACCGAACCGAAACCGATGCGGGTGAGGAACATCTTCATCTGCTCGACCGTCGTGTTCTGCGCTTCGTCCAGGATCACGAACGAATCGTTGAGTGTGCGTCCGCGCATGTAGGCGAGCGGTGCGATCTCGATCACATTGCGCTCGATCAGCTTGGTTACACGGTCGATGCCGAGCATTTCGTAGAGCGCGTCGTAAAGCGGACGCAGGTAGGGATCCACTTTCTGGGTCAGGTCGCCCGGCAGAAATCCGAGCTTCTCGCCGGCCTCAACCGCCGGGCGCACCAGGATCAACCGTTGCACGCGGTTTTCGTTCAGCGCTTCCACGGCCATGGCCACGGCCAGATAGGTCTTGCCGGTTCCGGCCGGACCGATGCCGAAATTGATGTCATGCGTTGCTATCGCGTGCAGATAACGCACCTGATTTGGCCCACGTCCACGCACCGTGCCGCGTTTGACCTTGATCGCGATCTCGTGCGCGCCTTCGGCCGCTTTCGCATCCATCGCATCGATGCCGGATTCGGACAGGCGCAGGTTGATCTGTGCGCCACTCAGGGTTTCGGTTTCGGTCACATCGTACAAATCGCGCAACACGCGCTCGGCGAGCTTCACCGAATGCGCCGCGCCGCTCAGACGGAACAGATTGCCGCGATTGGCGATCTCCACACCCAGGCGCAGTTCGATCTGGCGCAGATGGCCGTCGAACGGACCGCACAAGTTCGCGAGGCGTTCGCCGTCTTCGGGTTTCAGGGTGAGATCGTGTTGTGTGAGTGCGGTCATGGCGCGCGAGGGTAGCGCGCGGCCGGCATCAAGGCCAGTGGGGGTGCATTCGCGTTGTCGAACGCGGCGTAAAGCGCGGGCGTGTCTCATCGAGTAGCGGGGATGGCGGCGTTCGTTGCATCGGTGCGCGCTCGGCATCTGCGGCAAAGTGTGATGCAGTTCACATTCTGGTGCTACCCTACTAGGTGGGTTGGTACCGAATGCGGGGTCATGCGGACGATGGGAATCGCTGCTGCTACTTCCGGGGTGCGCTATCGCGCCTTCATCAGCTATAGCCACCGGGATCAGGTCTGGGCGCAATGGCTGCACAAGGCGCTGGAAACCTATCGCGTGCCGCGCCGGCTGGTCGGGCGGACAACGGCGGCTGGCCTTATTCCGCGCCGATTGAATCCGATCTTCCGCGACCGCGATGAATTGCCCAGCGCGACCGATTTGAGCGGCAAGGTCAATGCGGCGCTCGCGCAATCGGCTGCGCTCATCGTCATTTGCTCGCCGCGTTCGGCCGCCTCGCCCTGGGTCAACGAGGAAGTGCTGGCATTCAAGCGGCTGGGGCACGGCGAACGCATTTTCTGCCTGATCGTTGATGGCGAACCGAATGCCAGCGACCTGTCCGGCCGTGAAGCAGAGGAATGTTTCGCGCCGGCGCTGCGCTTCCAACTTGATGCCAGCGGTCAACCCGCGCATGAACGCACCGAACCGATCGCCGCCGACGCACGGCCCGGCAAGGACGGCAAAGCCAATGCCAAACTCAAGCTGATTTCCGGCCTGCTCGATGTCGGTTTCGATGCGCTGAAGCAGCGCGAGCAGCAGCGTTTCGTGCGGCGGATGACGGCGATCGCGGCGCTGGCGCTGATCGTGATGACGGTGACGACGATCCTTGCGATCAACGCCGTCATTGCTCGCCACGATGCCGAGCGCCGGCAGAAGCAGGCCGAGGGGCTGGTCGGTTTTATGCTCGGCGACCTCAACGATAAGCTACAAGAGGTCGACCGGCTGGACATCATGCAGGCAGTGGACGACAAGGCGATGGCGTATTTTGATTCGCTACCGGCGGCTGACGCGACCGACGGCGCGCTCGAAATGCGCGTGACGGCGCTGGAAAAAATCGGCAGCGTGCGCATAGATCAAGGCCATATGCCGCAAGCATTGGAAGCCTATCAATCCGCCTCGGCGCTGGCGGCGGAACTCGCCCGGCGCTCGCCCGATGACGTGGCACACGAAGCCGCGTATGCCGACAGCCTGAAGTGGGTCGGGCAAGCGTATTGGTATCGGGGCGATCTCGCTGACGCATTGCAGAATTTTCAGGCGGCTGCCACCTTGCTGGCAAAAGCGCACGCGGCCAAACCCGGCGACGACGATCTGGCATTCAAGCTCGCCACAGCGCGCAACGATGCCGGGCATGTACGCGAAGCGCACGGCGATCTTGCCGCTGCGCAGTCCGACTACCAAGCGATGTTGCAGATATTCCAGTCGTTGAATCAGCGCGAACCGGCCAACCCGAAATGGTCGTCCAATCTCGGCGACGCCTGGGATAACCTCGGCAAGATAGAACTCGAACGGGGCCATCTGGACCGCGCGATAAGGGACTATCGGGCGGACCAGCAGATCAAGACGGCCATTGCAGCGCACGACCCCGCCAATCACGCCGCACAAGTATATCTGCTGGTCAGCAATGCGATCCTCGGCCGCACGCTCGCGTTGTGCGGAAAACTCGATGTGGCGTTGCGCTATACCAACGACGCGGTAAGCAGCGCAAAAGCCGCGGCCGGATTCGATCCAACCGGCGCCGATCTGCAGGAATACGCGGCGTTGTACAGCCAGCAACTCGGCGGCTTGCTGCGACAGGCTGGGCGACTGGACGAGGCTGCCGCTGCGGACACCGAATCCACCGCCATCTTTGCCAAACTCGCCATCAAGGACGCATCGCACACGGATTGGCAAAAAGAATACGCGCAAGCGCGAATCGAGGCGGCGCGGTTGCAATTGCAGCAAGGCGATGCGGCAGGTGCGCAAAGCTTGGCCGATGCCGCGTTGCAAACCCTCGATACGCTGCGCAGCAAGCACGGCTCCGACCAGACGCTCGCCTTGCTCGCGGCGCAGGGATTCGTCGTGCTCGGCGAAATCGCGGCGAAGCGCGGTGACGCGGCAGCGGCGCACGCGGCGTGGTCCAAGGCAAGCGATGCGATCGCGCCGGCACTGCGCGCCGGCGACGATCCGAACGCATTGGCAACGGCAGCCAGCGCCTTGCTGTTGCTTGACGAAACAGACAAGGCGCGTCCGCTGATCGCCAAGCTGGCGGCGATGGGGTATCACACTCCGGATTTTGCCGAGCTGGCGGCGAGCAGGCAGTTTGCCTATGCGCCTGATCCGGCAGTTGCACAACGCATCAACGGCGCGATGCGATGATCGACAAGAAAGGGCTTCAAGGCGATGCGGCCCCGCCGGTTTTGTGCCGCTCACGTACCTGACGAGAAGGAGTCAACCATGACCATCAAGGTAAGTCTCAACATCAGCGTCACTCCGCCTGTAACCGTGAACCCGACCAAGGAAACCGTAAATAATGGCAATCAGACCGTCGTATGGGTTCCGGCCGCCAACCAGCCGAGTTTTACTTTCGTCGGCGTGACCTTTTCGACCAACCCCAATCCGTTTTCTGCGCCGACGATAACGACCAGCCCAGTGCAGATGTCGGTAACCGACAGCAACACGAAATCCGGAGTCGACTATCCGTACATGATCACGGTGAACTCGAACGGCATCAATTACAACTCGGCAACACTGGGAATTGGCGGAAACGATGGCGACCCAATGATTCACAACAAATAACGGAATTGGATAGCCGGATACGTAGTCGAACGATCGTGCAGGAATCCCCGGATGCTGCGTGATTGGTCGGTTCGGGAACGCGTCAGTGCAGTGATGAACAGATCAACTTAACTGACGCGGTTCCCTTTGGCCGCAGTACGGCGGGTACCGCTGTCATCAGTGTCACCAGCCACCGCAGCATTCCCGCGCGCTCGGCGAGGCCGAGCCGGTCGACCACGCCGAATGAGCGATGATGCAGGGCCAGCGGCCACTGGAGCAAGCGCCCGCCATCCCTCGGCGGCTGTTTCAGGCAACCGCCGCGGCAGTTTGCGGTGCGGCGTCCACGCGTCCACGCAGCGAATTCACCATCGCCGTGGTGATGGTCACGTCCACGAATTGGCCGATCAGGCGCGCGTCACCGGCAAAATTCACATTGCGCATGTTCTCGGTCTTGCCGGTCAGCTCGTGCGGATCGCGTGCGCTCGGACCTTCGACCAGCACGTTCTGCACGCTGCCGATCATGCCCAGCGAAATCTTCTTCGCATTCGCGTTGAGCGTCGCCTGCAATCGCGCGAGCCGCTCTTTCTTCACCGCCTCGGGTGTGTCGTCGGCCAGATTCGCCGCTGGCGTGCCGGGGCGTTTGGAGAAGATGAAGGAAAAGCTCTGATCGAAACCGACGTCGTCGATCAACTTCATGGTCTGCTCGAACTCGGCGTCGGTTTCGCCGGGGAAGCCGACGATGAAGTCCGAGGAAATGGAAATATCCGGCCGCGCGCGGCGCAGCTTGCGGATTTTCTGCTTGTACTCGATCGCGGTGTAGCCGCGCTTCATCGCGCCGAGGACTCGATCCGAGCCCGATTGCACCGGCAGATGCAGGTAGTTCGCCAGCTTGGGCACGTTGGCATAAGCCTCGATCAGCGAATCAGAAAATTCCAGCGGATGCGAGGTCATGAAACGGATGCGGCCGATGCCATCGAGCGCGGCGATGGCGTGGATCAGCACGGCCAGATCGGCCTCGCCGCCATCGTGGGTCGGCCCGCGATACGCGTTGACGTTCTGGCCGAGCAAGGTGACTTCGCGCACGCCCTGATCGGCGAGTGCGGCGACTTCGGCGATCACATCGTCGAACGGGCGGCTGATTTCCTCGCCGCGCGTGTAGGGCACCACGCAATACGAACAATATTTCGAGCAGCCTTCCATGATCGACACGAACGCGGTCACGCCGTCCTTGCGTGGTTCGGGCAGATGATCAAACTTTTCGATTTCGGGAAAGGAAATATCCACTTGTGGGCGTTGTGTACTTTTGCGCGCCTCGATCATCTGCGGCAGACGGTGCAGAGTCTGTGGTCCAAACACCAGATCGACGTAGGGCGCGCGCTTGACGATCGCCGCGCCTTCCTGGCTGGCCACGCAGCCACCGACGCCGATCACGAGCTCAGGTTTGGCCTGTTTCAATTCTCTCCAGCGGCCGAGCTGGCTGAACACTTTTTCCTGCGCTTTCTCGCGGATCGAACAGGTGTTGATCAGGATAACGTCGGCCTCGGCCTCGTTCGTGGTCAATTCAAGCCCATGCGATGCCGCCAGCACGTCGGCCATCTTGGCCGAGTCGTACTCGTTCATCTGGCAACCGTGGGTCTTGATTAAGAGTTTGGATGGAGCAGGCTTGCCGGGCATGGGAATTTCTTCGCTGTGGCGCGTTCCAAGGGTCGCCATTCTAAGACCCCATCCGCCGCAGCGCCATGTCGGCAAGCTGGAATTGCGGCCTTGGCACTTGGCAAAACCCGATTACTGTCAGAAACTTGGGCGCCCCAGTTGTCAAGAATGATGAAGTCGAAGCCGTTGCCAGCGTCCGTTTGCCGTTATCTGGTCTATGCCGGAGTGCTGCTGTGTGCGCTCGTACCGCTGCGCGGGATGGCCGGTACGGTATACAAATGTGCCGGCCCGAACGGCCAGATCGCCTTCACCAACCGGCCGGGCACGTTCGCCAATTGCCACAAGGTTTCCGACTACACCGATCCACCGGTGGCGCGATCCGCGGCCAGCGCGCCGCATAGCGAGTACCGTTCCGAAAAGCCGACCGCAAACGGCGTGGCGGCTGCCGCGCCGACGCCGGCAGCATCCGCATCTGCGCCGGCCGACAAGCAGACCGAGGTTCATCGCGGCGCGGTATACAAAGTCGCCAAGGCCAACGGCATTACCGAATACACGAATATCCGCCCGGCAGGCAGTGCCTATCAGGTGCTGTTCACCTACATGGCGACTTGCTATGCCTGCAACGTCCATTCAAACATCAATTGGAAATCCACGCCGTTGAATCTGCTGGCCTATCACGACGAGATCGCGGCGGCAGCCAATGAATACGGCGTCGATCCGAACCTGTTGCGCGCGGTGATCCATGCCGAATCGGCATTCAATCCGAACGCGGTGTCGATCGTTGGCGCGCAGGGTTTGATGCAACTGATGCCGGGAACGGCGTCGGATCTCGGCGTCGGCGATCCATTCGATGCCCGTCAGAACATCCGCGGTGGCGCGCAGTACCTGGCCGAATTGCTCAAGCAGTTCGGCGGCGACGAACGCCGTGCCACGGCTGCCTACAATGCCGGTCCGCAAAATGTGCAAAAGTATAATGGTGTACCGCCGTTCGACGAAACCCGGGTCTACGTCGACCGTGTTGCCACCTTGCACCAGCGTTATCGCGAGGCCGGTGCACCACCTGTCGCAGTGGCTGCGGGTTCGCCGCGATCCTGACCAGCCGCCGCCGTTGTACTGACGACGCGGTTGCGCCCGTCCGCCTTGGCTCGATAGAGCGCCTCGTCGGCGCGACGTTCCAGTTCGGCCAGACCGGCATCCTTGGCGGACATTTCGGCGACGCCGATGCTGATGGTGGTGAGAAGGCCCGGGGCCAGATCATCCAGGTTGAGTCCTGCAACCCGGTTACGCAGCCGCTCCGCCACCTCGGTCGCTCGCGCGATATCGCTGCCGGGCAGGATGACGAGAAATTCCTCGCCGCCGGTACGCCCGAGCAGATCGTTCTCGCGCAAGGTTTCCGCGCAGGCATGGGCGATGCGTTGCAAGACACGATCGCCGGTGGCATGGCCGAAGCGATCGTTGATGCGCTTGAACTCGTCGACATCGATGACGAGAGTAGCCAGTGGTTCATGTCGCTGTCGCAGCCGCGCATGGCGGATCGCGTTTTCGGCGAAATATTCGATGCCGCGCCGATTGGCCACGCCGGTCAACACATCGATCGAGGCGATGCGTTTCCAGCGCCGCAGCCTTGCCAGTTGGCGAATCACCAGCAGCGCCAGCAGTCCGAGCAGAATCGCCAGCAAACCCATCGCCACTTGTTGCCAGCGCCGCACGCGCTGCAAAACCTCCACCTGCTTGTTCTTGAGATCCTGCTCGGCGCGCAAGCGTTCGTTTTCCATCTTGCTGCGGTCGGTATCGAACTGCTCGCGCAGCATCTGCGCCTGTTGATCGGCACGCTGGCTCGCGACCTGATCGTGGGCAGCGAGATAACGCTTGTATTCATCCAATGCCGCCGCAATCTGGCCGCTGGCTTCGAGCGTCGCCGCCTTGGCCTGGTGCAGCATTTCCAGATAGCGCTGGTTGCCGCCGGCGCTGAAGGCGGTCTCGGCCTGGCCGAAAGCCTCGAGTGCGTTGCGCGATTGCCCGAGTCCGGCCAGTGCGCGACCGCGCTGGAACATCACCATGCCGTGATCGGCGGTATCGCCGGCGGCGCTGAAATTGGTCTCCGCCTTCTGCAACGAATCGAGCGCATCCGGGTAGCGGTGCAGATTCGTCAGTACCGAGGCGATGGCCAAATGCGCCGAGCCGACACTGCCGCGATCGCCCGTGGCCGTGGCCAGATTGAGCGCGCGTTGTTCGATTTTGAGCGCCGCATCGAAACTGCCGGCCTCCTCGTTGGCAAAACCCATTTGCAAGGTGCTGGCGAACAGCGATTCGTGATCGCCCACGCTTTCTTCGTGAGCGATGCTCTGCTGCAGATATTCGCGTGCCTTGTCCGGGTAGCCCAGGCGGCGGTAGGCGATGCCGATATCGAGCAAGGTCATGTCCGCGGCGATCGGCAACTCGCTGCGCAGGTACAGGCGTTGCGCTTCGAGCAAATCCGCCAGCGCTTTGCCGTAAATACCAAGCAGGGAATAAATGCCGCCACGCATTTGCAGTCCGGTGGCGAGCATCGGCTCGTCGTTGCGCGCGCGCGCCAGGTCGATGCCGTGGTTGTAATCGGTCAGCGCATCGCGCGGCGTGGTCAGGCTTTCTTGATAACCGCCGCGGCAATAGTAGAAGCGAATCGCCGTGTCGTCGTCGTGCGCCAGCAACGCGGCGGCGAGGTGGGCGTCGGCGAAGGTGTAACCGTCCTTGGCGGCGTTGGTGAAATCCAGACCGCAACGTTGCGTATCGAGCAGGCGCTGACGGTGCGCATCGCCTGGCGGCAGCAGTTGCTGAAGCTGGGCGACAATCTGGATCTGACGCGGGGTGTCGCGCTCGCTCAGATCGCCAGTATCCAAGCGTTTGAACAGTGCATCGAACGCGGTTGCGGACGGTATCGGAGGCGCCGCGGTTGGCGTTTGCGGCGCAGCGCGCGCGGCCATGCCCGATCCGAGCGCCACGATCAGCAGCAGCGAAAAAAACCTGGTTCGATGCGCGTACATTTTTCAATCCGCCCTGTACGGCGCAGTTTACGCTATCCCCCCGCCTGCCGCTGCGGTCGTTCCTGCAGGGTGGCGTCGAGGCTGAAGGGCGTGCCGTTGCGCTCGCCGCCGAGCTTTACCTTGGTGCCCGGGGCCAGATTCGCCTCGCGGTTGCGCAGATCCAGCGGGCTGGCGATCGGGGTGTCGTCGAGCGTCAGCAGCACATCGCCCGGATGCAATCCCGCCAGCACGGCGGGACTGTTGCTGTAGATCGCCACAACCAGTGCGCCGCCGCGATCGCGAGGCGCTTGCGCGAGCGGCACGTTGGCGTATTCGGCACCGAGCCAGCCGCGGATCACGCGGCCGTGGGCGACGATCTGGTCGAGCACGGCCTTGGCGGTACCGACCGGAATGGCGAAGCCGATGCCGACGCTGCCGCCGGTGGGCGAATAGATGTCGGAATTGATGCCGACCAGTTCGCCATAGGCGTTGACCAGGGCGCCGCCGGAATTGCCCTGATTGATGGCCGCATCGGTCTGGATGAAATCTTCGTACGTGGACAAGTTCAATTGCCGCCCGAGTGCGCTGACGATGCCCATCGTCACCGTGCGGCCGAGGCCGAACGGATTGCCGATCGCCAGCACCACGTCGCCGACATTCAGCGGCGTCTTGTCGGCGATGGCGATGCTGGGCAGGTTGGCGGCGTCGATCTTGAGCACCGCCAGATCGGTGTCGGCATCGGTGCCGATCACGCGCGCCTGGGTGACGCGGCCGTCATAGAGCACGATCTGGATTTCCTCGGCACCCTGGATCACGTGGTTGTTGGTCAACACGTAACCATCGGCGCCGACGATGACGCCCGAGCCCAGGCTTTGCTGACGCTGTTGCAGCGGTGGCCCGATCGGAATGCCCGGGAACATGCGTTGCAGCACCGGATTGGTCGGCACCAGCATCCGGCGCGTGCTGATCACCTTGTTGGCGTAGATGCTAACCACGGCGGGCGCGGCGCGCGCGACGGCCTGCGCGTACGACACTGTGATCGCGTCGCCGGCAGGCGTTGATTCGGAAACCACGCCGCCGTGATCCGGTGCGCTGCGCGTGACGGAGCGGGTGTCCGCCGCCGCGGACAGGGACGATCCGGCTGCCGCCGGCGCAAACACATGGCGCACGCGCCCGACCATCGAGGGCGATACCACGCTGACGACAAAAGCCGCCGCCAGGCCGAGAACGATGAATTGGGCGACGAACAGGCAAATTCTATACATCGTTTTCATGTGCAACTTGACTGCAATGGAACCTGAGGGAGAAGTAGCACGCGGAACCCCGATGCGTCACTTGATAACGATCTTCATTGTCTGCGGCCGGGGGCTTGGTTAAACTAGCACGATTTTTGGGGGTTGCCGTATTGCCCCGTCTCCGAATTATTTCTGGACCTAGTGGAGTGCCGGATGGCGATTGAAGGCGTGGATCAGGGACGCCGCCGTTTCCTCACTGCGACGACAGCGGTCGTCGGCGGTGTCGGAGCATTGGCTGCGGTGGTGCCTTTCATCAAGACATGGGAGCCGAGCGCGCGCGCCAAGAGTGCGGGCGCTCCGGTGCTGGCCGATATCAGCAAGATCGAACCCGGGCAGAAAGTCACGTTCGGCTGGCGCAGTCTGCCGGTGTTCGTGGTCAACCGCACCCAGCCTCAGCTCGACGCGCTGAAAGGCGAGGATTCGCGGCTGAAGGATCCGAACAGCGACAATACGGATCAGCAGCCGACGTTCGCCAAGAACGGAACGCGCTCGCTCAAGCCGGAGTGGCTGATCGTGATTGGCATCTGCACACATCTGGGCTGCGTCCCGGATTACTTCGGCGAGCTCAAACCCGAACCCTTCGATCCCGATTGGAAGGGCGGTTTCTACTGCCCCTGCCATAAATCGCGCTACGACCTGGCCGGACGTGTGTTCCAGGGCGTGCCGGCGCCGGCCAACCTGCAAGTGCCGCCATACAAGTTCATGGACGACAACAAGCACGTGATGATTGGCGTCAGCCCGCAAGGAGCCGCGTAATGGCCACCGCACCGATCAGGATTCAACCGAAAAACCGCATCCTCGCGTGGATCGAGGATCGCCTGCCGATCCAGAGTTTTCTCGCCACGCACACCAGCGAGTATTACGCGCCGAAGAATTTTAATCTCTGGTACTACTTTGGCTCGCTGGCGCTGCTGGTGCTGGTCAATCAGATCGTCACCGGCATTTTCCTGACGATGTTCTACAAGCCGGACGCGGCACAGGCGTTCGCCTCGGTCGAATACATCATGCGCGATGTCGATTGGGGCTGGCTGATCCGCTACATGCACGAAGTCGGCGCGTCGATGTTCTTCATCGTCGTCTACCTGCATATGTTCCGCGGCTTGATGTATGGCTCGTACAAGAAGCCGCGCGAACTGGTCTGGCTGCTCGGCATGCTGATTTTCCTCGCGCTGATGGCCGAGGCGTTCATGGGCTACGTGCTGCCGTGGGGCAATATGTCGTTCTGGGGCGCCAAGGTGATCATCTCGCTGTTCGGCGCGATTCCGGTCGTCGGCGACGCGCTCGTGCAGTGGATCATGGGCGACTACGTGCCCGCCGATGCCACTTTGAACCGCTTCTTCGCCTTGCACGTGATCGCGCTGCCGCTGGTCTTGCTGCTGCTTGTGGTCCTGCATCTGGCGGCGCTGCACGAAGTCGGATCGAACAATCCGGATGGGGTCGAAATCAAGGACAAGAAAACGCCGGAAGGCAAGCCGCTGGATGGCATCCCGTTCCATCCGTACTACACGGTCAAGGATCTGTTCGGCGTTGGTTTCTTCCTGATCCTGTGCGCGTTCCTGATCTTCTTCCAGCCAACGCTTGGCGGTTGGTTCCTCGAGCCAGATAACTTCATTCCGGCCAATAATCTGGTCACGCCGGAACACATCAAACCGGTGTGGTACTTCACGCCGTTCTACGCCATGTTGCGCATGATTCCGGCCAAGCTGCCGGGTGTGATCACCATGTTCGTCGGCATCATTGCGTTGTTTCTGGTGCCGTGGCTGGATCGCGGCCGGGTCAAGTCGGTGCGTTACCGCGGTCTCGGCTACAAGATCGGCCTGGGCCTGTTCGTGATCTCGTTCGTGATGCTCGGTGCGGTCGGCGCGGGCGTGACCACCGAAGTGATTCCGCAATGGTTCGGCGCGAATGCCGACGTGACCACCATCGAGAATGCGTTCGGCCGTTTCTGGCTGGCGATCTACTTGTTGTCCTTCGTGGGCCTGTGGGCCTACACCTATTTCGGCTTCGAGAAAACCAAGCCGGTGCCGGAGCGGGTGACGACCCATGACTAAGCCAAGTCTGTTGATTGCACGTGCCGCACTCGCTGCGCTCGCCTGCCTGTTCTTCGCCAGCACAGCTGCCGCCGGGGAAGGCGAGGGCATGGAAGCGGCGAATACCCACATCGACAATATCTCGTCGTTGCAAAGCGGTGCGCGCCTGTATTTCAACTATTGTTCGGGCTGCCACTCGCTCAAATACATGCGCTACTCGCGCATTGCCGAAGATCTGAAGCTCAGCGACGACGAAGTGCTCAAGAACTTCGCCTTCACCGGCGCCAAGATCGGCGAGATGGCGATGTCGAATATGCCCGAGGCCGATGCCGAAAAATTCTTCGGCAAGGCACCGCCGGATCTTTCCCTGGAAGCCCGCGCCAAGGGTCCGGACTGGATTTACAACTACCTGAAATCGTTCTACATCGATTCCACGCGCCCGTCCGGCTGGAACAATACCGTGTTCCCGAACGTGTCGATGCCGAACGTGCTGTGGGAACTGCAAGGCGTGCAGCATGCCGACTACGCGCCGGCCAAGCCGGGCGAGGACGCGCACGTCGAAAAGCTCGAACTGGCGAGCAAAGGCACGTTGTCGCCTACGCAATACGACGATGCAGTGCGCGATCTGACCACGTTCCTGCAATATGTCGGCGAACCGGCCGCACTCAAACGTGAGTCGATGGGCATCTGGGTGGTGCTGTATCTGGCGTTTTTCACGTTCCTGGCCTACTTGCTCAAGCACGAGTTCTGGAAGGACGTGCATTGATACCTCGCGGCGGGCGGGCTATGCGCCTGTCCGCTGCGGGTGTACATTCGACGCAGCGGGCCGCGCGGCAAGTGGTCGCCCGATTCCGTTCCTGCACAGGGGGGTGTAAAGAACCGACATGGCCTTGAGTCAACGCTCGCGCACCGTTCTTACCCTGTATTCATCTGTCGATTGCGCACAATGCCATCGCGTTCGCTTGGTGCTGGCAGCCAAAGGCGTGGTTTATGACCTGGTGCCGGTCAATCCGCAATCGCCGCCGGAAGATTTGCTCGATCTGAATCCCTATCATTCGGTGCCGACCTTGGTCGATCGCGACCTCGTGCTCTACGACACCGGCGTGATCTGCGAGTATCTCGACGAACGCTATCCGCATCCACCGCTGATGCCGGTCGATCCGCTGTCGCGTGCGCGCCTGCGTCTGGCCATCGTGCGCATCGAGCGCGACTGGCTGCCGTTCGTCGCTCAGATCGATGCGGGCGGTCGGCCGGCGGAAACCGCACGCAAGCGTCTGCGCGAAGCCTTGCTGGCGAGCATGCCGCTGTTCAAGGCGGCGAAGTTTTTCCTCAATCCTGAATTGAGTCTGGCCGATTGCGCACTTGCGCCGCTGATCTGGCGCCTGCCCAGCCTCAACGTCAGCTTGCCGCCGCGTGAAGCTCACGCGATCAACGATTACGGCGACCGTATCTTCCGCAATCCGGGATTCACCCGCAGCCTGACCCCGGAAGAAAAAGCTCTGCGGTCATGATGAATAGCAGACTGTATCGATGAGTAGCGTCAGCATGACCTCCAATCGCCCCTATCTGTTGCGGGCGATGTACGACTGGATCAGCGACAACGGCCTGACGCCCTACATCCTGGTCGATGCCGCCGCACCCGGCGTGCAAGTGCCGCAGAGCGCGATCAAGGACGGCCGCGTGGTGCTCAATGTCGCCGCGCGCGCGGTGTCGCATCTGGATCTGGGCAAGGATCACGTGCGTTTCAACGCGCGCTTTTCCGGCGTCAGTCAGGTGGTTGAAGTGCCGATGGCGAGCCTGCTGGCGATCTACGCGCACGAGAATGGCCAGGGCATGATGTTCCCGGCGGAAAACCAACCCGCACCGACGCCCGGGCCTACCGCCGATGCGATGCCGAAAAAGGGTACGCATTTGCGCGTGGTGAAGTAGTAGTCCGCGACCTCGACGTCTGGACGGTTCGATACCCGAACGCACGCGTTCGGCTCAGTGCAAGGTGGTATCGGGTAGCTGCGGAGTGTGGAAACTGATCACATTCGGCGCAACCGGCGCGGCTGCCTGTTCGGGGAAGGGCAGGCTGTATCCCAGCAACTGACCATCGAACATGTCCAGGCTGCCTTGGTGGCGATCGAGGCCATCGGTGCTCAACTCGAAACGATAACGCCGGCGCAGATGCAGCCAGCCATCGGCGCCGCGCGCGATGCCGAGCCGCTGCAAGGCGACGGTTTGATCCAGCAACTGCACCCGGGCTCGTGCGCACAGCCAGTGACCCAGCTCACGCGCCTGCTCGCGCGCCTTGAGTGCCGCCTGCCACAGATAGAAGGCGAGCAGCAGCAAAATAGTTGGCAGCAAGGCATCGAACATGCGTTCAAGTGTGCGGGCAGGGCATCCGCAACACAAGGGGATTGCCTGATTGGCCCAATCCGGACTCGACGCAATGTGCGCCATGTCCGCACGAACTGCGATCCGAATTCGCTACAATGCAAAAATTGCAAGCTTGTGCAGGACAGAGGCGGCGCTGGTGCTCGATATTCCCGGCTATACGATCAAGCGCGAAATCGGCGTGGGTGGCATGGCCAGCGTGCATCTGGCCATGCAGACTTCGCTCGAACGCGAGGTGGCGCTCAAGGTGATGTCGCCGGCGCTGGCGGCGGACCCGGCGTTCTCCAAGCGCTTCCTGCAGGAAGCGCGCATGCTCGCGTCGCTGGCGCACCCGAATATCGTCGCCGTGTACGACGTCGGCGTCACTCCGGGTCAGTTGCATTATTTCTCGATGCAGTATTTGCCCGGTGGCGATTTCAGCGCGCGCGTGCAACGCGGCATCGACGAGCGCGAACTGACGCAGACGCTGGCCGGCGTGGCCCGTGCACTCGGTTATGCGCACCAGCGCGGCTATGTGCACCGCGATGTCGCCCCCGGCAATATCCTGTACGACATCAACGGCAATCCGGTGCTGACCGATTTCGGCATCGCCCTGGCTGCCGCATCCGGATCGCGCATCACCAGCACCGGTTTCTCGGTCGGCACCAGCCATTACATGAGTCCGGAGCAGGCTCGCGGCGGCGATGTCGACGCGCGCTCGGACATCTACAGTCTCGGCGTCCTGTGCTATTACGGCCTCACCGGCAAACCGCCCTACGATGGCGCCGATGGCTTTGCCGTGGCGTATGCGCATGTGTTCGAACCGATTCCGCGATTGTCCGCCGCGCAAGCGCATTGGCAACCGCTGATCGACCGGGCGCTGGCCAAGGATCCGAAAGATCGCCATGCCGATGTCGAGGCGTTTCTCGATGCGCTGGCCACGGTCGTCCCGCAGTATTCCGCACTGTTCCGCGATGAGCCGGCATCACCGGCATTGCCAGCGGCGCCGGCCATGACCGCGACCGTGGCCGCCAGTCCCGCCGCGCCGCGCGCCGCCAACAGCAACGAGCCGGCAACGCGTCCGATGGAACGGGCGGCCTTGCCAGTCGAATCGCCAACGGTTGTGAGCATGCCGCGTTTGGCGCCGCCGCCCAGCCTGCCGGCCGCCGCTTCCCCTTCGGCAAGCAGCCCCGGACGATCCTGGCTGCGGCTGTGGCCGCTGCTGATTGTTCTGCTCGGCGTCGGCCTGATCGGGTTCGCCTTGGTCGGCCGTCGGGCTAGGCAAGTACCGGCGCCGGATATCGCACCGGTCGAATCCCCGGCGGCGCCGGATGCGTCGGCATCCGCGAATGCGGTGGCGGCATCGAATCCGCCACCGACCACTGCGGCGACCGTTGCTGCGCCAACGCCCGCCCAGCCGCCGGCTACCGCGATGGACAGCATCGATGCGGCCGAAGCGGCGGGCGCCGCCCAGAATGCCGACGAATTGCCCACGGTGGTCGATCCGGTGGAAGATGCGATCCGGCGCGGACGTGCCGATCTTGCCGCCCAACGTCTGACCATGCCGCCGGGCAGCAATGCACTCGAGCGCTTCCAGTTCGCGCTCCGGCTCGATCCGCGCAACAAGCCGGCGAAACAGGGAATTCTGGATATTGCGAAAAAGTATACCGAGTTCGCCGGCAAGAATCTGGCGGCCGGGGATGCCGCGCAATTCGATCAGTATCTGGATCGCGCGACGGACATCGCCAAGCTCGTGCCGGAAAATACCGACGCGGCCCGCGACATCGCGGCACTGCGCAG
Organism: Rudaea sp.; assembly: GCA_025451955.1. GTDB lineage: Bacteria > Pseudomonadota > Gammaproteobacteria > Xanthomonadales > Rhodanobacteraceae > Rudaea. The sequence continues at coordinate 17,255 of JANWJJ010000050.1, forward strand.
CAAGGCGGCGGCGCCATTCGTCGCGCAAGCCGCATCCGCCGCTGCCCTCTGGGACAAGGCCGGCGCCAAGGCCGCCTACGAAAAGGCGCTCAAGCTCGATCCGGACAATGCCGCGGCACACGCTGGTCTGAAGTTCGTCGCCAGCATCGGCGAACCGGGGTTTATTTTTCGCGACAAACTCGCCGATGGCACGCCAGGCCCCGAACTGGTGATTCTCGGCGATGCCAAATTGGCGATGGCACGCCATGATGTCACCCGCGGCGAGTTCCGCCGGTTCTGGGCGGCGGCCGGCCGCGCCGAGTTCAGCGGACGTGAGTTGTCCTGCCGCGATCGCGAATCGATTTTCCGTTCCTCGAAGAAACGCGATTGGACGAATCCCGAAATTCCCCAGGACGACAGTCATCCAGTCGTCTGCGTTGGCTGGCAGGAAGCCGCTACCTACGCGCAATGGCTGAGCAAACAGACCGGCAAGCAGTATCGGTTGCCGAGTCCGGCCGAGTTCGATGAAGTCGCGCGCAAGGCGTCGGCTGGAGCGTGCAAGGCCAATCTTGCCGATGCGTCGTACAAGCGTCAGTACGACAGCCGCGATGGCAGCGATTGCGACGATGGCTACGCGGCAACCTCGCCGGTCGGTCATTTTGGCGCGGTCGCCGGGGTTTACGATATCGACGGCAATGTGCGTGAATGGGCGGGTGCCTGCAACGGCGGCGCACCGGCGCAGGCAGGCAGTCAATGCCGCTCGTTCATTGCCATGGGACGCGGTTGGCTATCGGTTGCCGGCAAGGAAACACCGACATTCAGCGACACTTATGCTGCCGACGTGGCCCTGAACAGCGTCGGTTTCCGCGTCGTGCGCGATTTGGATAAACGCGATCCGGACAAATAAAAATGGTAAGTTGCCCGCTATGCAAACCTGTAAATACCGCGGTAGAGCGCTGAGAGGGATCCGATGAAATTGCTTTTTCCGAATGGCGAACACGAACCGATCGAACTCAAACAAGGCACGACGATCATCGGAACGAGCACCGATTGCGAGGCGATGCTGATCGCGCCTGGCATCGCTGCCCGGCATTGCGAGTTGCGCACCGAAGGCGAGCAGACGCTGGCGATACCGTTGGATGCGCAGTTCGCGACCGTACTCAACGGCAGGCAGATCGTGGGTGAGGCGCCGATCAAACCAGGCGATCTGTTGTTGTTCGCCAAGATCGGTTGCCGTGTCGTCGCCAGCGAGAAAGCGCCGGCGCCGGTGGCCATGCTCAAACCCGCCATCGGCGGCAACGAAGACGACGGCCGCACGCGCGTGCGCATGGCATTGCCGAAGTATTTGCTGCGCGGCGTATCCGGCCCCACGTTCGGCAAGGTCTACGCGATGGTCGGCACGCTGACGGTCGGACGCAACAGCGACTGCGGCATTTGCATTCCGACCGACGAAATCTCGCGCCATCACGCCAAATTGCAGGTCGTGCCGGCCGGGGTCATGGTCGAGGACATGGGTTCGGCCAATGGCACCTTCGTCAACAATCAGCGCGTGCTCGCCGCCACCTTGCTCAAGCCGGGCGACGAGCTGCGTCTGGACACGGTGCGCTTCCTGCTGATGTCGCCGGGGATGGAATCGCATCCCGCCGTGGCACGCAGCGAACCGGTCGCACCGACGCCAGTGGCGAAATCCCGCGCCGGGCTATGGGCGATCGTCACGCTGGTAGCGATCGCGGCGACCGCGCTGGCGGTGCTGGGCTATCTCGGCAAGTTCTGACGCGCTCAGGCGTCGAACGCGATGCGCATCGACAGATCGATCGCGCGCACGTGCTTGGTCAGGGCGCCGATCGAGATGTAATCCACGCCGGTCGCAGCGAGCGCCGGCAGGGTACCGAGGTTGACGCTGCCCGATACTTCCAGCGGCACGCGGCCGGCGACTTCGGCCACGGCGCGGCGGATGTCGTCGATGGAAAATTCGTCGAGCATGATGCGATCGACGCCGGCGGCGATCGCGGCGCCGAGTTCATCGAAATTCTCGACTTCGACTTCCAGCAGCAGTTGCGGGTGGTGCGCGCGCGCCGCGCGCACGGCGGCGCTGAGTGAACCAGCCGCGGCGATATGGTTTTCCTTGATCAGGATGGCGTCGAACAGGCCGATGCGGTGATTGCTGCCGCCGCCGCAGCGGACGGCGTATTTTTGCGCGTGGCGCAAACCGGGCAGGGTCTTGCGCGTATCCAGGATGGTGGCGCGTGCACCGCGCAACGCGGCAACGTATTGCGCTGTCAGCGTTGCCGTGGCCGACAGGGTTTGCAGGAAATTCAAGGCGCAGCGTTCTGCGCCGACCAGGGCGCGCGCACTTCCGCGTAAAGTACACAATGTTGCATTTGCGGCAATCTGCGCACCATCGTCCGCAGCCCACGCGATCTGCATCGATGCATCGAGAGCACGAAAGCAGGCATCGAACCACGGGCGTCCGGCAAGCGTTGCGGGTTCGCGCGTAATCACGCGCGCGCTGGCCTGTGCCCCGGCGGCGAGCAGATCGGCGGTGACATCGCCGCTGCCAATGTCCTCGGCCAGCGCATGCTCGACATCGCGCAACAGGATCTGTGGATCGGGTGGAATGATCAGTGGCGGCATCGATGGCTTCGCACGGCAGGAATTCGGCAGCCGCCGGACGGCGACCGTCGAAAGTATAGACGCAAGCGATCCGATCTCAGACCGGCGGTGGCGCGGGCGCTTGCTCTGCGGGCGCTGAATGCGTGGCCTTCAGGCGTTCGACGATCGCGTCCAGGGCGCGATCGAACAGCGGCACTTCCTCGAGGATCACCGCGGCGCCACGGCGGATTTCCGCCGCCAGCGCAAACACGGTCTTGTCCGAGACTTTCAATCCCTTGCGGTTGACGAACAGGTATTTCGAACTGATCGGACTGATCCACGACAGCTTGGCGCGCTCTTTGGCGCCGCTGTTGGCATCCGTGAATTCGACCCAGCCGCCGACCTTCAGTTCCTTGGCTTGCTTCAGGAATTCATCGTCATCGGCGTAGTTCGATTCGGGCGGAGCGGCCACAGTTTCGGCGCGCAGCACGATTTCTTCCTCGACCGGACTTTCCACGGCCGCGGCGGTGGCGGCGGCCTTGCTCACGATTTCCAGAAGAGGAACGCTGTCGTTGTCGCTTGTCCGCGGGGCATCGCCGAGCAGGTTGCGATAGAACGCGTTCAACTCCTGCATCAACTGCTTGACGTCATTTTCGTGGTAGGCCACCGTGGCCAGGCCGTGGCGCAGGTTCTTTTCCAGCGCCGGCAGCAAACCCTTGAGGCGCGTTTTCTCGGCATCGTTGGTCTTGGGCGCTGCGCTCCAGACGAACTCATCGGCAAAACGCAGTGCGCGCCGCCATTCGTCCGAATTTTCGCCTTGACGCAACAAGGTGAGCACCAGGTAATTTGCCCACGGCCGGGTCAGCACGTTGTGAATGACCTCGGGCAATTGCCTGCCTTCGACGCGCTTGAGGATTTCCTGTGCGGAACTGCGGCGTGCTTCGTGCAGTTTTTCGCGGCCGCGGGTGGCTTCGGCGGCGCGCTGTTCGGCGAGATCCGAGCGCTTCTTGTTCGACTCGACAAAACCCTCGAAGTCGGTGCGCGTGCGTTCGAAGATGCCGAGGTCGTCGTCGAAATCCTTGAGCAGGGATTCCACCGTGTGTTTGACTTTGTCATATAGCCGGCGATCGCGATCGGATTCCTCCGACCAGCCGATGCATGCCTGCGCCATGCTGTCGAGCAGTTGCCGTGCCGGATGGGTTTTTTGCGCAAACAGATGCTTGTCGAGCAGCGCGACCTTGAGCAGTGGAATCTGCAAGCGGCCCAGCAAGGCCTGCATCTGCGGCGGCAGGTTGCGGTCCTGCAGGATGAACTCGAACAGCATGCCGACCAGATCGATGGTGTCTTCGTCGGCACCGGCGACATGTGCTTTCTCGCCGCCTTGCAGCTTGCCCGCCTGAGCGAGCAGCTCCTGCTTGATCTGCTGCACGATCTGCGCCGCGTCGGCGGCCGAGGTCGCATGGGTCTGCGCCATCATCGCCTGGTTTTGCAACAAGGTCAGCGCGGACAGCAATTCGGTCGGCGCGAGACTGGGCTGGGCAACACCCGGCAAATAATCGGCGGATTGCTCGCCAGCCTGAGCTGCTGCGCCGCGGCGGCTGGCCAGCAGCGAGCGTACGGTGTTGTAGATCTCGGCCTGCAATTGTGCCGCGGCGGCATCGTACTGTGGCTGATACGCCTGATAGCCGGGATCGGACACGTTGCCGACCTGCGCCTCGGCATTGGGGTCCATCGGCACGGCAGTTCCGGGCGCGGGATTTGGCCGTGGCCCGCGCCCGCCATGCGGCAGACTGTGGCGTATCTGCGGCAGTACGCCGGCCTGGATCAGTTGCGCGTTGATCTCGTCGTAGACCGGATCGAGACCGGACATCACATAACGGTCGAACAGTTTGTAGACGATCAGTTTCGCCTGCACGTTCAGATCGAGTTCGCGCATCGCCGCGCGGAATGCCTGACACAGCGGCGCTGGCGCGATCGGATTGGTTGCGTCTTCGACCTTGACCCCGCCGAGCATTACCGACAGACGCTGATTGACTGCATAAAGCGGCCGTGCGAGACGGTTTTCGGCCTTGGCCACGGTGCTGGCGATGGCGAGGGATTCTTCCAGTTCCTTGTCGTCGACCAGGGACAGGTCGCCGCCGCCCTGACCCGTGGTTTCGCCCTTGCCCGATTGCAATTTGCCAGCAGCGAAATCGCTGAAGATCTTGCTCAATTGTTCCTGAAACACCCGCTCGACGAGCTGGCGTTTCTTGCGCACTTCGCGCATGCCATCGAAATACTGTGTCTGTGCGGCGTTGTTTTCCGCTTTCTCGGCGAGATCGAACAAGGCGTCGTCGATGTTCTCGAACAGCGTGTTGACCAGGCCCTGGACGCGCTTGAGTGCGGTTCCGCGTACGCTGCGCAATAATTCGCCCAAGCGGTCGCTATTGCCGGCGAGATTGGCCTGGCGTTGTTGCAGATCGACAATCTTGTTGTTGTCGTTGGTATTGTTCATCGTGGCTCGCTGGATGACGGCACAATCGGGTTGTGAACTTGGCGCGTGGCGCCAGCATAATGGCCGGGCGCTAACAAAGTGTGAACTTCATCACATTATGGCGGCGAATCGTGCGCGCGAGCCGATGCGCCGATGAAAGGCAATGCGCTCACCTCAGGCCGGAAAAGCATCCAGTTGCACGGTGCCGATGGCCTCGTCGGCCAGCATCACCGGAATATCATCCTCGATGCGGTAGATGACCTTGCCGTCGGTGGTAATCAATCCGGCTTGCAGTGGCGTGGATACGGCAGCACCGCTGACGTTGTGCAGGCCGCCGCGCGCAACGGCGCGGTTGAGCGCGTCGAGTTGGTTCTTGCTCAGCGGGTTGACCGGAGTTTTCGTCACCGGATCGCAGAGGATATCGAGCAGACGTTTGTCCATTGGGATGCGCACGGTGGGTCGTTGCGCCTAGAATAATGGCTTTCCGGGGAATTGGCCATGAAGAAAGACAACGCGCTGCACGCGCGGATCGGCGTGGTGATGGGTTCGCGTTCCGACTGGGAAACGCTGCAACATGCGGCAGAAATGCTGACCCAGCTCAGCATCGCCCATGAAGTGCGCGTGGTTTCGGCGCATCGCACGCCTGATCTGTTGTTCGATTACGCCGCCACGGCGCAGGCGCGCGGTCTGCGCGCGATCATCGCCGGTGCTGGTGGTGCCGCGCATCTGCCGGGAATGCTGGCGGCGAAAACGCCGCTGCCGATACTTGGCGTTCCGGTGCAGTCGCATGCCCTCAATGGCATGGATTCGCTGTTGTCGATCGTGCAGATGCCGGCCGGTATTCCGGTGGCCACGTTCGCGATCGGCAAGGCCGGAGCAATCAACGCCGCGCTGTTCGCCGCCGCCGTGCTGGCAGCGGACGATGCCGAGATTGCGCGCCGGTTGTACAGCTATCGCGCCGCACAGACCGAACAAGTGCTGGCGAAATCCGATCCGCGCAGCGCATGAGCACGGTCGGCATTCTTGGCGGCGGCCAGCTTGCGCGCATGCTGGCATTGGCGGGCGCGCCGCTGGGTGTGCGCTTTCTGGTGGTCGACAATGCCGAGGATCCCTGCGCCGCGCAGGTGGCCCCGCTGCTCGCGGCCGACTGGCGCGATTTCGTCGCGCTGGAGAAATTCGCGTCGAGCATCGACGTAGCCACCTTCGATTTCGAGAATGTTCCGGCGGATACGGCGCGTTGGCTGGCCGAGCACACGCGGGTTTCTCCGAATCCAGACGCGCTGGCGCTGGCACAGGATCGGCTGGCGGAAAAATCCCTGTTCCATCGCCTCGGGCTGGATACGCCGCAATTTGCGCCGGTGGATAGTCTTGCCGATCTGCAACGCGTCGCGCAGAGCATCGGTTATCCGTCCGTGCTCAAGACGCGCCGGCTCGGCTACGACGGCAAAGGTCAGTACCGTCTGCGCAGCGCGAACGACCTGGAAGCCGCCTGGCAGGCGCTTGGTGGCGCGGCGTCGATCCTGGAAGCCTGGTTTCCATTCGAGCGCGAAGTCTCGGTGATCGCCGTGCGTGGCCGCGACGGTGCATTTTCCACTTATCCATTAGTACAGAATTGGCACGCTGATGGCATCCTTTCCGTCAGTCTGGCGCCGGCGCCGGATTCGGCCGAATTGGCGCAGGCGGCGTACCGGCATGCGCGTGCGATCGCTGAAGATCTGGATTACGTTGGCGTGTTCGCGCTGGAATTGTTCGTCCGCGACGGCAAGCTCTACGGCAACGAATTGGCCCCGCGTGTGCACAATTCCGGACACTGGAGCATCGAGGGCGCCGTGTGCAGCCAGTTCGAGAATCACATCCGCGCCGTGCTCGGCCTGCCGTTGGGTGATACCGCGGCACGAGGTTTGAGCGTGATGCTCAACTGGATTGGTGAATTGCCGGACGCGCGTGCGGTGTTGAGCGAACCGCGCGCGCACTGGCACGACTACGGGAAATCGCCGCGCGCCGGACGCAAGGTCGGACATGCCACGATTTGCGCCGACGATGCGGCGCAGATGCGTGAGCGGCTCACTCGCATGGCGCACGCGCTCGGGCGCGAGGCGCAAGTGGCGCCGGTGCTGGCGGTGCTGTAGCGGTTTCCAACCTGCGCGGGAATGGCAGCGGGAAAGCGTGCGGCGAATCACTCGCCGCCGGCTTTGCTCGAAGCCGCATCTGGCGTGTACGGCAGTCCCATTTTCTTCAGTACCGCCTTGAAGCGCGGATCGTTGCGGATGGGATTAAAAGCCTGCTTCCACAACAGTTGCGGGATCGTGCTGCCGCTGATCGCATAATCATCGAGTGCTGCCAAGGCGCGGTCAGGCTGGCTCAACTGGATCAGGAAAAACGCATGCACAATCGCGTCGCGGCGTAATTCGGCATTGGCTGGCGATGTCTCCAGAGCCTGCACCGCAGCGGCGCGCCTGGCTGGATCGGCCATGCCGCGCACCAGCAACGCCTTGGCCTCCGGATCGAGGCCGTTGAGCGTGGCCGCCGCACGCAATTGCGTTTCCGCTTCCGGATAACGACGCAGCGCGAGATACGTGATGGCCGCAGCGCGATGCACGAACAGGCTGGCCGGGTGTTCGGCCAGGAGTTTTTCCAATTGCGCGGTGGCTGTGGCGGCGTCGTAGTGGTGCAACTGCAACTTGAGCTGCACGCAAATTGCCGCACTCACTGCCGATAGCGGATCGCGTTGCAGTGCATGCTCCATTTCCGCCAGCGCGGGTTCCAGTTGCCCAACCCCGTCCAGGAATTGCGCGTATTGATTCAGCGCTTCGGCGTCGCCGGGCGCCAGTGCCAACGCGCGGCGGAAAGCGTGGTCGGCTTCCGGCCACTGCATCTGGTTGGTATACACCATGCCTTGCGCCACATACGCCAGCGCGACATTTGGATCCAGATCCAGCGCGCGCTGCGCGGCGCTGAGCGAGCGCGCATACGCGGTTTGCGCCGGTTTGGGGCCATAAGCTGGAAGCAGCGCCTGGGCTTCGGCCAGCGCCGCCCAAGCCTGCGCGTAGTTCGGGTCGATCGCGACTGCCTGTTGGAACGCATCGACGGCATTACTCACGGAACGCACCGCCAGCAGGGTTAATCCCCGCAGATAGAAATCGTGAGCGCGCGGATTGACACTCTTCTGCGCAACCATCGACTCGCTTGCGCCCGCCAATTGGACCTGCAACTTGTCCGCGATCGCTTTCGAGATTTCATCCTCGACCGCGAAAATGCTGGTTAATTTGCGGTCGTATTTTTCCGACCACAGATGAAAGCCGCTGCGCGTGTCGATCAGTTGCGCGGTGATGCGCACCTCATCGCCGGCACGTTGCACGCTGCCTTCGAGCACGGTGGCGACGTCGAGCACCTCGCCGACCTTGCGCAAGTCTTCTTCCTTGCCCTTGAATGCGAACGCCGAAGTACGTGCGGCGACTTTCAGATTCGGCACCTGCGCCAGCGCGTTGAGGATTTCCTCGGTAATGCCATCGCTGAAATACTCGTTGCTCGCGTCGCCGCTCATGTTGACGAAGGGCAATACCGCGACGGATTTGGCGGGGACGGGTTGCGCGGTGATCTGTCCCGGATTGCGCTGCGCTGCATCCGGGGCACGTGTCGGCGCAACATGAGCGGCGCGCCACAGCATTCCACCGCCGATCGCCAGCAGCAAGGCGAGTATCAGCAATTCCGTGCTGGTTACGCGCTGCGCGCCTTTTTCGCCGTGATACCACGCGAGTACCAGGGTGACGAAGAATCCGATCGCCAACGCGAGGATCAGCAGGCGTTCGATCTGTTCGGGCCAGTCGAAGCGCTGTGCGACGACATCCAGCACCTGAATCAGTGCGAATGCTGCGGCGACGTAGGCCAGTGCCCACTGCACCAGCTTGCGTTCGCGCAGGCGCTGCAGGAAGTCAGTCACCGCTCGAATTTTCCCGACGTTCGCGGAGATGACCGATTATTTCATCTGGCTGGCCGCGAATTCCCAGTTGGCCAGATTCCAGAACGCCTCGACGTACTTCGGCCGCGCGTTGCGGTAATCGATGTAGTAGGCATGTTCCCAGACGTCGCAGGTCAGCAGCGGACGGTCCGCGCCGGTGATCGGTGTGGCGGCGTTGCTGGTGCTGACCAGGCCGAGACTGCCATCGGCGCGCTGCACCAGCCAGGCCCAGCCGGAGCCAAACGTGCCGGCGGCAATCTTGGAAAACTCATCCTTGAATTGCACAAAACCGCCAAAGGCTTTCTTGATCGCGTCGGCGAGTTTTCCGGAAGGTTCACCGCCGCCCTTGGGGCTGAGCGAATTCCAGTAAAACGTGTGATTCCAGGTCTGCGCGGCGTTGTTGAACATGCCGCCTTGCGCCTTCTTGACGATCGCGACGAGGTCGAGATTCTCGAACTCGGTGCCCTTGATCTGGTTGTTGAGGTTGGTCACGTAGGCTTGATGATGCTTGCCGTAGTGATAGTCGATGGTTTCGGCCGAGATATGCGGGGCCAGCGCGTCGCGCGCATACGGCAGGACGGGAAGTTCGATAGCCATGGTGTCTCCTTCGTGATTGCGGGTCCAAGGTGATCCGAACCGCAAGTATAAGCGCTGGCTGCTACAATTGCGGCCTCGGCGCGAGACTGTCTCGCGCGTTCACGCACCAGGCCATCATGGATACTCTCGAACGCATCAAGCAAACCGTCACTTCGCATCCCATCGTGTTGTTCATGAAGGGCACGCCGCAGTTTCCGATGTGCGGATTTTCCAGCCGTACGGTGCAGGCGCTGAAGTCGACTGGCGCGGACTTCGCTTCGGTCAACGTACTCGAAGACCCGGAAGTGCGCGCCAATCTGCCGCGCTATTCGAACTGGCCGACCTTTCCGCAACTGTTCATCAACGGCGAGCTGATCGGCGGTTGCGACATCGCCCTGGAACTCTACGAAAGCGGTGAGCTTGAGCGCATGGTCAAGGAAACGCACAAGGCCTGACGCGAATGCCAATGCGTGAATTCGCAAGCTTGCCCGCTGGCTGGAAGCCCGCGCCGGACAGCCTGAGCGGACGCGTGGTGGTGATCGTTGGCGCCAGCGGGGGGCTGGGCCGGGCGAGTGCGCTGGCCGCCACGCGCGCGGGCGCGACCGCCGTGTTGCTCGGGCGCAAAGTTGCGCGTCTGGAAAAAGTCTACGACGAAGTGGCGGCGCTCGGTTTGGCGACGCCGGCGATTTATCCGCTGGATCTGGCCGGCGCCACGCCACGTGATTATGCCGATCTGGCTGAAACGATCGAGCGCGAATGCGGCCGGCTCGACGGCATTGTTCATGCGGCGGCGCATTTCACCGAACTCCAGCCGATGCTTGGCATCAATCCCGAAGAGTGGATGCGCTCGCTGCACGTCAATCTGAGCGCGCCGTTCCTGTTGACTCAGGCCTGCGCGCCGCTGTTGCAGCGTGCGGCCGACGCCAGTGTGGTGTTCGTACTCGACGATCCGGCGCGCATGGGTCGCGCGCACTGGGGCGGTTACGGCGTGGCCAAACACGCGCTCACCGGGTTGTGCTCGATCCTGCACGAGGAATGGGAGAACACCTCCGTGCGCGTGCAGGCGCTGCTGCCGGCGCCGATGCGCACGACCCTGCGCCGTGCCGCGTATTACGGCGAAAACACGCAGGCTTTACCGTCGCCTGACACGACGGCGCAGGTGGTCGTATATCTTCTGGGCGCGGATGCCGTATGCATGCGCGGGCACGTGCTGGATTTGCGCGCGGCGTGACCGCTGGCGTCGATAACCGGATCGGACAATGGAAAATTCGCTCACGACACTATCGGCCGGCATCCTGCTGTTTCTGATCATGGATCCGCTGGGCAATATTCCGCTGTTCCTGGGGCTGCTCAAAAATGTCGCGCCGGAGCGCCGGCGGCGCGTGCTGGTACGCGAATTGATCATCGCGCTGTTTGTGCTGTTCGCCTTTCTGCTCGGCGGCACCTATGTGCTCAAGGCGCTGCAATTGCGCACCGAATCGATCAGTATCGCCGGTGGCATCGTGTTGTTTCTGATCGCCGTGAAGATGATCTTTCCGCCGCGCGAAGGCGGTATTTTCGGCAGCGCCGGCAGTGGTGAGCCGTTCATTGTGCCGATGGCGATACCCGGTGTGGCCGGGCCGTCGGCGATGGCGGCGCTGATGCTGCTCACCAACTCGCATCCCGGGCGGACGGCGGATTGGAGCGTGGCGCTGTTCGCGGCCTGGCTGGCGACGTCGATCATCCTGCTGTCGTCTACCTATCTGTTCCGCTGGCTGGGCGAGAGCGTGCTGATCGCGCTTGAGCGCCTGACCGGCATGCTGCTGGTCGCCTTGTCGGTGCAGATGTTCCTGGATGGCGTGGTCGCCTATCTTGGCAAAAGCTGATTTGGCAAAAACTCGTAGCGCCGTGCCGGTCGCGAGTGGGGGATTGAAACTCCGCGGTCATATTCGATAGATAGGCTTTGAATTCTCCCCGAATCATCTTCCGTGGGGGGAGTGAAACCGGTTTGCTTCCTGTTAAACTGTAGTTAAGTGGTGCGCCCTGAAGGGGGTCTCTGGTGTCTGGGGCGCAGTCGCTATCGGCAGGTGATTTGGTCGGCCACGTCGCGCGCAGTGCGTGATGATCGGGTCCTGTTATTGGCAACGATGGGGTATGGAACGATGAGCAAACGACTTGGGATAAACCTTTTGTTCTGGCTACTGGCGTCGCTGTTGGCGATGTCGAGTGCGTTTGCGCAGAACACTTCCGCGGCGCTGAGCGGCCGTATCACCGACGCTGCCGGCAATGCGGTAGCAGGCGCATCGGTGGAAATCGTCCACGTGCCCAGTAACACGGTGCGTACGGTCGTCACGGATGCCGCCGGCAATTACAGCGCGCAGGGTTTGCGCGTCGGTGGCCCGTTCAAGATCAGCGTCTCCAAGTCGGGCATGGGAGGCGCGGAAAAGAGCGACGTCTACCTGCAACTGGCGCAGGAAGCCACGATCAACCTGGCGCTGGGCCAGGCCACCACCGAGCTTTCCAGTGTGCAGGTCACCGGCAACGCCACGGCACAGATCTTCCAGCCCGACAACAAGGGCATCAGCACGAATATCTCGTCGCGCGAATTGAAGGTCATTCCGAATCCCGACCGTTCGATCCAGTCGATTGCACGCATGGATCCGTTCATCATTCTGCAAAACAATAATCAGGCCGACGGCTTCAGCGAGATCACTGCGCTCGGTCAGAACAACCGCTACAACAACATCACCGTGGATGCGGTGCCGACCAACGATTCGTTCGGCCTCGAAGCCAATGGCCTGCCGTCGCAGAACCAGCCGCTTTCGTACGATGCGATCGAGGAATACAACATCTCGACCGCCAACTACGACGTCACCAACAAGCGCTCGGTCGGCGCGGCGATCAATATCGTCACCAAGAGCGGCACCAACGATTTCCACGGTTCGGCCTATTACGCCTACACCAACGCCAACGACCTGACCGGCGATGGTCTGTCCGGGAACACCTTCACCGGCTACTCGCAGAAATGGACGGCCGGCGGCACCTTCAGCGGCCCGATCATCAAGGACACCCTGTATTTCTTCGTCGATTACGAAGAATCCAAGGTCGTGGCGCCGGCGCCAAGCTACGGGCCGACCGGTTCGGGCGCGGACAACATCGTGCCGATCTCAACGGGTGAGTTGAACCAGATCATCTCGATAGCGAAGGGCTACGGTCTGACCCCGGGTAGCGTCGCCGCCACCGCCAACAACCAGGACGAAAAGCGTGGCCTGGTCAAGCTCGACTGGAACATCAGCGATGGTCATCGCCTGAGCTTCCGCTACAACGAAACCAAGGGTCAGCAGCCCATCATCCAGGGCAACTTCACCGGCTCGCGGCCGGCGTTGGGATTGTCGAGTTACTGGTACAACAACAATCGCGATTTGAAGCAGGGTGTGCTCAATTTTTACGATGACTGGACCGACAGCTTCTCGACCGAGGCCTCGGTGTCCTACGCCAAATACCATTCGGCGCCGACCACGCTGGCTGATCAGCCGATGTTGCAGGTTTACGTTGACAAGAACGATCCGAACACCCAGAGCGCATCCGTTTATCTGGGCGAAGACCAGTTCCGCCATTACAACGTGCTCAATGTCGATACCGCGACGGCGTATTACGCCGGTACCTGGACGCTGGGCGATCACGCGGTCAAGGCCGGCTTCGATTTCCAGCGCGACAAGTTCTACAACCTGTTCGGGCGCACCGAATTCGGCAGCTACACGTTCAACAGCATCGACGATTTCGCCGCCGGCAAATATTCGTTCTACAACCTGTACTATCCGGCGCCGGGCTACAAACTCAACGATATCGCCGCGCAATGGGCGCTGAAGCAGTATGGTCTGTTCCTGCAGGATACCTGGCAGGCGACGCCGAATTTCTCGCTGCAATACGGCATCCGCTACGATCTGCCGCAGGCGGAGGGCAAGCCGATCCACAACAGCGCATTCGCCAGCGCGTTCGGTCTGGACAACAGTGTTACTCCGGGTACCGGCGTGTTCGAGCCGCGTATTTCGTTCAACTACAATTTCGACAGCGACTACAAAACCCAGTTGCGTGGCGGCGTCGGCATCTCCGAGAGCGTCACCCCGGGCGTGTGGCTGTCCAATCCGTACACCAATAACGGCGTTACCCTGACCAGCGCGACCGCGTTCAGCGGCACGTTCAATCCCGACCCACATAGCCAGGTGCCGCCGACCGGTTCGCCGCCGTCGCCGGAAATCGACGTGACCAGCCCGAACTTCAAGCTGCCGACCGTACTCAAGGCCAGCCTGGGCTTCGATCGCGAGCTGCCGTGGTGGGGCCTGGTGTTCACCACGGAATACCAGCACCTGGACGACATCAACGGGATTCTCTACCAGAATCTCAATCTCGGTGCGTCGACCGGTGTGCTGCCGGATGGCCGCCTAAGCTACTGGGCGAATCCGTACTACAGCTACAACGCGACCACCAACAAGGCGACCAGTGCCAGCGGCCCCGGTGCCAACCGCAATCAGCACTTCTACGATGTGGTCTATCTGACCAACACCAACAAGGGCAAGGCGGATTATCTCGCCTTGCAATTGAGCAAGCCGTTCAATGCGAACTGGTTCGGCAAGTTCGGCTTCGTGTTTGGGCATTCCACCGAGGTCAATCCGGCGACATCGTCGCAGGCCGCATCCAATCTCAACAAGAATGCGGTTTACAACCCGAATGAAGATGTGGCCTCGCCGAGCAATTACGGTTTCCGCCGTCGCGTGATTTCGTCGCTGACCTGGCAGCACCATTTCTTTGGCGATTACCTGTCCAGCGTGTCGGCGTTCTACGACGGCCACACCGGCCAGCCCTACAGCTGGGTCTTCGGCAACGACGTCAGCGGCGTCTGCTATGGCAGTTCCAGCAATTGCCCGTACGGACTCGTCTATATTCCGAAGCAGGGTGATATCGAGTTCGCCCATGGCACGTCGGATGGTGTCATCAGCCAGTTCTACAATTTCATCAACGGCAACAAATACCTGAAAGATCACGCTGGCTCGGTTGCACAGCGCAATGGCGCCAACGCAAGCTGGGTCAACCAGATGAATCTGAGTTTCCGTCAGGAAATCCCCGGTATCTTCCCGGGCAACAAGGGCGAGATCAAATTCGATATCTTCAACTTCACCAACATGCTCAACAAGAAGTGGGGCAATGTCTACGATATCGATTTCCCCTATGTGCGCACGCTGGCGAACGTGGTTGGCGTCGATCAAGCCACCGGCAAGTACGTCTACAGCCTGCCGACATCCGGCGGCAACTACGCGCCGGGACAGTTGACGCTCGAAGACCAGCACGCGCAATCACGCTGGTCGGTGCTGGTGACGTTGCGCTATACGTTCTGATGCGAGCATCCCTGATCCAATCATCCTCGATCGCGAGAATCAAAAAGCGGCCATCCGTGGCCGCACTTTTCGACTAAGCGGGCTTTCCATACCCAACCGGCGTTCTCGCGAACGCCGGTTTTTTTTTCGACCGCTTTCGGCTCGACCGCGTGAAACATCCGGGCTAAGCTTTGCGCATGAACAAAAAAATCGATAGAGGAAACAGCGTGCCACTGGCCACCGTCAACGCCCGCATCGCGCCAGTCGCGGGCATGGACGTGCTCTCGCGCAACGAGGTCAAGCGCCTGCGCGACGCCTCCCAGGGCGGCTTGCACGCACTGCTACGCCGTTGTGCGCTGGCGGTACTCACCTCGGGCAGCGAGAATGACGATGCGCTGGGCATCTTCGAAAACTATCCGGATTTCGACATCCAGGTACTGCAGCAGGATCGCGGCATCAAGCTGGAGCTGACATCCGCGCCGGCGCGCGCCTTCGTCGACGGCAGGATCATCCGCGGCATCAACGAACTGCTGTTTGCCGTCGTGCGCGATATCGCCTATGTGGCCACCCAGATCGACGCGGGGCGTTTCCAGCTCGACGATTCGCACGGTATCACGCACGCCGTGTTCGAAATCCTGCGCAATGCACGCGTGCTGCGGCCGAACGTCGAGCCAAATCTCGCGGTGTGCTGGGGCGGCCATTCGATTTCGCTGTTGGAATACGACTACACCAAGAAGGTCGGTTACGAACTTGGTCTGCGCGGCTTCGACATCTGCACCGGCTGCGGGCCGGGAGCGATGAAAGGTCCGATGAAGGGCGCAACCATCGCCCACGCCAAGCAGCGCATGCGTTCCAAACGCTACATCGGCATCACCGAGCCGGGCATCATCGCGGCGGAATCGCCGAATGCGATCGTCAACAATCTGGTGATCATGCCGGATATCGAAAAACGCCTCGAAGCGTTCGTGCGCACCGGTCACGGCATCATCGTGTTTCCCGGTGGGGTGGGTACTGCGGAGGAAATACTTTACCTTCTCGGTATACTTTTGCATCCCGACAATGCCGGCATTCCATTCCCGTTGATTTTCTCCGGGCCGCGCGAATCGGCTGCGTATTTCGAACAGATCGACGCATTCCTTAAGCTCGCGCTCGGCGACGATGTCGCCCAGCGCTATCGCGTCGTCGTCGGCGATCCGCCGGAAACCGCGCGCTTGATGGCCAAGGGCGTGGACAAGGTGCGCACGTACCGGATTGACAACAAGGACGCGTTCTTCTTCAATTGGGCGCTGACCGTCGAGCATGCTTTCCAGCAACCGTTCCGGCCGACGCATGCGAACATGGCGGCGCTGAATCTGCATCGCGAACAGCCGCGGCACCTATTTGCGGCGGATTTGCGCCGCGCGTTTTCCGGCATCGTCGCCGGTAACGTCAAGGAAGAAGGATTGCGGGAAATCGCCACCAAGGGTCCGTTCGAGATCGACGGCGATCCGCAGATCATGCGTGCGCTGGACAAGCTTTTGGCGAGCTTCGTTGCCCAGCAGCGCATGAAGCTGCCGGGCAGCGCGTATGTTCCGTGTTATCGGGTCAAGACGTAAGGCCCGTCATCCAATTCCTGCCGGAATGGCGCATTCGCGAATCAGCCGTAACGTGCTTCGCGCGCATCGTCACGATGGCGGTTGCCGAGTTTTTCCTTGTGTTTCTTGACCTGGCGGTCGAGCCGGTCGGCGAGTGCATCGATGGCGGCGTACATGTCGGCGGCCTGTGCATCGGCGTGGATGGTCTTGTTGGTTCCGCAGCGCACGGTGGCTTCGGCTTTCTGCAACAATTTTTCCACGCTCAGGGTAACGGCGACCTCGTGCAGTTGGTCGAAATGGCGGACGATCCGGTCGAGCTTGCCGATCACGTAATCGTGCAGGGCGGGGGTAACGGCAACCTGATGACCGCTGACATTGATCTGCATAACAGTCTCCTCGAAGAATACGGACTTTGCCAATCGCTCCGCCATGTGCGCATCGGCGCGTGAAATTGGCGGGAGCAGAATTTGAGACCCGGGTTTCCCGGACAGGTTCCTGATTCCTCCTCAGCCAAGCCGGCTGCGTTCGTTGGATGACGGAATGTGCAGTGCCTCGCGGTATTTGGCCACGGTGCGCCGCGCGACTTCGATGCCGCGCCGGTTCAGTTCGGCGGTGAGCGCCTGATCCGACAGCGGCCTGACCGGTGTTTCCTCGTCGATGAGTTTGCGGATCATCGCCTGGATTGCCGTGGCCGATGCAGCGCCGCCGTCAATCGTGGAAACGCCGGATGAGAAAAAATACTTGAACTCGAAGGTGCCGCGTGGCGTGTGCAGGTATTTGCGCGTGGTCACGCGCGATACGGTGGATTCGTGCATGCCGATCTCCTCGGCAATGTCGCGCAATACCAGCGGGCGCATCGCTTCGGCGCCGAAATCCAGAAATCCACTTTGCGCGCGCACGATCGCCGTGGCGACCTTGAGCATGGTTTCGGCGCGGGTTTCCAGGCTTTTGATCAGCCAGCGCGCTTCCTGCATCTGGCCGCGCAGATAACTGGCGTCATCGCGCCGCGCGCGCGCGATCAATCCGCTGTAGTGCTGATTGATCATGAGTTTCGGCTGGCAGTTTGGACTTAAGGAAACAATCCAGCGGCCGCTGTGCTTGTGCGCATAGGCGTCGGGAGCGACGAACTCGGCCTTGATCGGATTGACCTGCGCGCCGGGTTTCGGATCGAGCGAGCGGATCAGTGCGATCGCCGCGTCGAGATCTTCGGCGTCGGTGCGCAATTGTTTGCACAGCCGCGAGCGATCGTTGCGTGCGAGCGCTTCCAGATGATTATTGGCCAGCGTGCGCGCGGTGGCGTGGCCCGGTGTCGCCGGATCGAATGCGTCGAGTTGCACTCGCAAGCATTCGCTCAAACTGCGGCTGGCGACGCCGATCGGGTCGAAATGCTGGATGCGGTGGCGCATCGCTTCGACTTCATCGACGCCGACCTGATGCAGCCCGGCGAGGTTGTTCTGCAGCACTTCATTGCTCTCGTGCAGATAGCCATCGTCATCGATTGCCTCGATAAGGGTGGCGCCGATGGCGCGGTCGCGCGGCGACAATGGAGTGAGATTGAGCTGCCACAACAGATGATCGCGCAGATCTTCCGGTTCCTGATCCTGCGATTCCATGCCTTCGGCATCGTCGGAACTCGGCGAGCCGTAATCGAAGCGTTCGACGCCCAGATCCATCGGTTCGGAATAATCGAGTTCCTCGCGCATGGCCGGTGCGGAATCGTCGCCGTTGGCCGACGCATCAACAGAATCGCTGTTCTGGGCGGGAACGCTTGGGCTGGCAATGCCATCGACGGCTTCGTCTTGCGTCTCGGCCTCATCGAGTTCAAGCAGGGGATTGGATTCCAGCGCCTCGCGCAATTCGGTCTCCAGCTCGATGCTGGACAGTTGCAACAAGCGGATTGCCTGCTGCAATTGCGGCGTCAGCGCCAGCTGCTGGTTGATGCGAAGTTGTAAGGCTGGTTTCACGATTGGGCTTTCCGTCCCGGACCGGAACCTGCGGCCCGGAAGTGCAGGATAGCGCCGTCGTGGGGCTGTCAGTCAATCACCGGAAACGCGCTATACTGGCCCGGTTGGTGCGACACGAAGGCTCTACGCGTGTTGCAGTGGTCGCAGACCTTAATCTGCATCGCAATGGAGTCGGCAATCATTCTGCCGGTTCATCTATAAGTTGGAAGCCCGAGAGGGTACTCTCGGACTTCGCCGCAACGGTGAGTTCAGGGTATTGTATGTACTCTCCACACGCCTTGGCTGTGTGCAACTTTTGATCACAATTCTCGCAACGAGGGTTGTTTGCAGCACGTAGAGCCATGCTCTATTTACCACTGTTCAGCCGCCGTTTATTCTGGCGGCAGTGAACCTGTTTTGCGACAAACAGTAGCCTACGGGGACGTGCTTTGCCGGTAACGGTGAGGTGCGAAGCTCCCCGGACAACGTCCCCCCAAGTGGGTGCAACGCGCCGCGAGGTGCAGTGCAGAGACTCCGAGCAGCAATGGGGTTGAGGGGCAAGGCTGACTGCTATGGGTAGCGCAAGCGAATCGTTGATAAACACCGTAACCAGTGCTGAGCCAAAGCTGCTGATTGGCTTTTACCAAAAGGTGTGTGGTCTGTTATTCCTCTCAACCGAAGGAATACGTCGCTTTCAAGGCCACCGGTGAAAAGACGGACCCTAATGCAGTCGTGTGGTGGGTAGGGAACGTGGTAAGCCCGTAGTGCCGCCCCTGGGCAGGCAACCCGCAAGGGAAGCTGTTGGCTCTACGGGTATGAGATGCGGGAAAAAGCCAATGCTGTCCTGTAATGGGACGGATATGCCCACTTCCTGCTGGTCTATCGTCGCGTGATGACTGATTGACCTCAAGGTGATGTGCCCATTTTGCTTTTTGGCACATTTATACAATTACCCCAACGGGGCGCATGCCCCACTGGGGACTCCATGTGCCTTTCGTTTGGGTTTACCTGAAGGAGAGCAGCATGAGAGTACGCAATCATATGACTGCGTCTGCGCTTTCCGACGCTCCGAATAATTGGCACGCCGTCGATTGGCGTCGTGTTGAGCGGAACGTCCGAGGAACGCAGATTCGGATCGCGAAGGCAACATTGGCCGGCAACTGGCGCAGGGTGAAAACTTTGCAACGGATGCTGACCCGCTCGTTGTGCGGCAAGCTGTTGGCCGTGCGGCGGGTGACTGAAAATCGAGGCAAGCGGACGGCGGGTGTCGATCGCGAGCTGTGGGATACACCGGCACGCCGATGGAAAGAAGTCGGCGAGTTGAAACGGCGTGGATATAAGCCTCTGCCTTTACGGAGAGTCTTTATCCCCAAGGCCAATGGTAAGGAACGCCCTCTAGGCATCCCGACCATGAAGGACAGGGCGATGCAAGCCCTGCACCTGTTGGCCTTGGCGCCTGTGGCAGAGTCGTTGAGCGACCAGAACTCGTATGGGTTCCGGATCAATCGCTCGACGGCCGACGCCATGGGGCAGTTGTTCATAACCTTGTCCAAGAAGAATTCTGCAACTTGGGTCTTGGAAGCGGACATCAAAGGCTGTTTCGACAACATCAATCACGATTGGCTGGTGAGAAATGTCCCGATGGACAAATCGATCCTGCGGAAGTGGCTGAAGGCCGGTGTAGTCCACAAGGGCCAGCTTCTGGCAACAGAAGCGGGAACACCGCAAGGCGGGATCATTTCCCCCACCTTGGCAAACGCGGCGCTGGATGGTCTGGAATCACAACTGATCGCGCACCTCAGTGCGCGGTTCGGTGTGACCAAGGCCAAGAAGCTACTCGTACACGTGGTGCGGTACGCGGATGACTTCGTTATCACGGGGATCTCGAAAGAGATTCTTGAGGAAGTCAAACCCTGGGTGGAAGCATTCCTCGCCAAGCGAGGGCTGCAACTATCTACGGAGAAAACGCGTATCACGCACGTGGAAATGGGCTTCGACTTTCTGGGATGGAACTTCCGGAAGTACACCAACGGAAAATTCCTGATCAAACCGAGCAAGAAAAACGCGCAAGCGTTCTATCGCAAGGTTAAGGAAGTCATCAGCACCAACAAGACGGCAAAGCAGGAAAATTTGATTGGCCTGCTGAACCCGATGCTACGTGGCTGGGCGAATTATCACAGCCCCGTAGTGGCCAAAGCGGCGTTCTCCCGCATGGAGCACCTGATGTTCCGGGCGCTCTGGCGGTGGTCAAAGCGGCGGCACCCCAAGAAAAACCGTACGTGGATCAGGAAGAAGTATTTCCCGCCCATGAAAGGTCGATCCTGGGTGTTCGCAACCAAGGTGACCAAGGACGATGGCAGAAAGGTCTGGAAGACGCTGTACCAATTGAGCGGTACGCCAATCCAGCGACACAAGAAAATCAAAGGGAGCTTTAACCCCTTTGATCCCGCTGACGAAGTGTATGGTGAGAAGCTGCGTCAGGAGCGTCTGTTGAACGACAGACGTCACCGCAAGCAGTGGATTACCCTCTACAAGTTGCAGGCGGGATTGTGTCCGGTATGCAATTGCAAGATCACGAGGGAAACGGGATGGCACGACCACCACATTCACTATAGGGTGGCGGGTGGTTCCGATAACCTTCAAAATCGTGTATTGCTACATCCGTTCTGCCACACCAAGGTGCACAGCCTCGGTTTGACAGTAATCAAACCGGCCCCCTTTGGGGTTTTGTTATAGGCTCGAGCCGTGTGCGGGGAAACTCGCACGCACGGTTCTAAGGGGGGGATGGGCCAGCAATGGCCTGTCCCCACCCGATTCGTGTGTCCGCGCCGCGTCGCGATGGCACAGCCTACATGTGGAATTCCCTACCCAAACACCTCGCGCATCTGATCGTTGGCCAGTACGGCGCAGTCGCTCATGAGGTAGTTTTCTTGCCAGGCGGACGGCCGCGTCGAAGTTGATGATACGGCCGGTGTCAGGCTGCTGATATCGGACAATTTATACAATGCTGCATTGTCCCGAAGCCCGCCATGCGCAGGCTTCGCCGCATATCGGCTGACCGGTGGCATGGCAGAGCCAAATCGTGGCGTTGGTTCAAACGCCACCCGACGCCGGCCGGCTCAACAGCCATTCGGTAGCGAGCACGCCCGGCAGCGCATCCAGCGCGAGTTTCAGATCGGCGGTGGCACGCACGCGCCATTCCGGGCCGAGTTCGAGTTCGGCGCGGCTTTGCGCGTTCGCGTAGTTCAGACGCAAGGCGGTCTGGCCGCCGCGGAATCCGTTGAGCGCATTGCGCAAGGTTGCGATGAAGGCGGTGTCGACGCCGTTGAGATTGATTCGCAGCAGTCGCGTGTAGCGTTCGCAGGCCTCGTTGAGCGTGAGCACGCGGCGCGCGCGCAGGCGTAGACCGCCGGCGAACTCGTCCCAGGCGAGACCACCTTCGACGACGAGGATGGCATCGCGCGTCAGCAGCGGTGCGAACTCGACGAAGGTATCGCGGAAGAAACTGACTTCGACGCGGCCGCTGCCGTCTTCGATCTGCACGAAGGCCATGCTGTCGCCGCGCTTGCGCAGATCGGCCATCTGGCCGGCGACGATCCAGGCGGTTTCCGGCGGACGCCGAAAGCGATTGCCATTGTCGTCGTCGCCATGCCGTGGTTTCGGCGGCTGGAAGCGCTGACCGATCTCGCCGATCGGACACGTCGCCAGTTGCGCGAGTACATCGCGCCAGACATCGGTGGGATGACCGGAAAGATAGTGACCGAGGGTGTCGCGTTCACCTGCCAGACGACGCTCGATCGGCCACTCCGGAATTTCCACTCGCGGCAGCGCCGGCACCGACGCCGGACTGCTGGCGCCGAACATGTCATTTTGCCCGGCCTGCGCATCGCGCGCCTGCTGTTCGGCAGCGCGCACGGCTTCGGGCAATTGCGCCATCAGGCTGGCGCGGTTGTTCGCGAGCGCATCCATCGCGCCGCACAGAATCAGGGCTTCGAGTACGCGCTTGTTGATCTTCTGCGCGTCGACGCGATGACAAAAATCGGCGAGATCATGGAATGCACCGCCGCGCGCGCGCGCATCGACCAGGCTTTCCACCGCGCCATGACCGACACCCTTGACCGCGCCGAGGCCGTAACGGACGGTGTCCGAGCGCGGCTTGCCCGCTTCTGCGTCGAGCGCGGCGAACATATAGCCCGACGAATTCACATCCGGCGGCAGCACGGTCAAACCCAGCGTGCGTGCTTCGCCGAGAAAATTCACCACCTTGTCGGTGTTGTCCATGTCCGCCGACAGCACCGCCGCCATGAACTCGGCTGGGTAGTGGGTCTTCAACCACGCGGTCTGGTAGGTGATCAGGGCATAGGCGGCGGCGTGAGATTTGTTGAAACCGTAGCCGGCAAATTTTTCCATCAAGTCGAAAATGGCATCGGCCTGCGCAGCGCTGAGGCCATTTACCGCGGCGCCTTCGCTGAAGACTTCGCGATGCTTGGCCATCTCGGCCGCGTTCTTCTTGCCCATCGCGCGGCGCAGCAGATCGGCGCCGCCCAGCGTGTAACCGCCGACGATCTGGGCCATCTGCATGACCTGTTCCTGATAGACCATGATGCCGTAGGTCTCGCGCAGCACCGGTTCTACGCGCGGATCGGGATAGTCGATCGTTTCACGGCCGTGTTTGCGCGCCACAAAGCTGGGAATAAGATCCATCGGACCGGGCCGATACAGTGCGCCCAGCGCGATGATGTCCTCGAAGCGGTCGGGCTTTGCGTCCTTGAGCATGCGCTGCATGCCCGCCGATTCGAACTGGAAGACCGCAATCGTTTGCGCTTTCTTCAGCAGTTCGTACGGCGCGGGATCATCCAAGGGCAGTTGCGAAATATCCAGCGGCACCTCGCCGGATTGCGCGCGGCGCGCATTGATCGCCTTCACCGTCCAGTCGATGATGGTCAGTGTGCGCAGGCCGAGAAAGTCGAACTTCACCAGGCCGACGGCTTCAACGTCGTCCTTGTCAAACTGGGTGACGACGCCGTCGCTGCCGCCTTCGCTGTAGAGCGGGGCGAAATCCGTCAGCGGTGTCGGCGCGATCACCACGCCGCCGGCGTGCTTGCCGGCGTTGCGGATCAGGTCTTCGAGCTTGAGTGCCAGATCGACCAGATCGCGCACCTCGTCGTCGGTTTCGTACTGGGTCTTGAACTCGGCGACGATGCGACTGGAATCCTCGCGCGCCTTCTTGCTGCGCCCGAGCAAATCGTCCAGCGATAGCGGGTCGGTCGGGCGCTGCGGAATGAGCTTGGCGATCTTGTCGACCTGGCCATAACCCATGCCGAGCACGCGGCCGGTATCGCGTAGCACGGCCTTGGCCGCCATCGAGCCGTAGGTGATGATCTGGCTGACCTTGTCGTGGCCATATTTGTCGCCGACGTAGTTGATGACTTCGTCGCGCCGATCCATGCAGAAATCGACGTCGAAATCCGGCATCGATACGCGCTCGGGATTGAGAAAACGCTCGAACAGCAGGCCATACTGCAACGGATCAAGATCGGTGATGCCCAGGCTCCACGCCACCACCGAACCCGCACCGGAGCCGCGCCCCGGCCCGACGGGAATATCGTGATTCTTCGCCCAGTTGATGAAGTCGGCCACGATCAGGAAGTAGCCGGCGAACCCCATCTTGATGATGACATCGAGTTCGCTGTGCAAGCGGTTCGCATAATCTGCGGGGACGAAATCTTGTGCCAGCGGATGCTTGCGCAGACGTAGATCAAGGCCCGACTCGGCCTGCGCACGAATATGCGCGTCGATCGTTTTTCCCGGCGGTGCCGGGAACGCGGGCAGGTGATAGGTGCCGAAGGACAATTCCAGATTGCAGCGTTTTGCAATTTCTATACTATTTTGCAAGGCCTCCGGAAGGTCGGCGAACAGCGTCGTCATTTCCTCGGCGGATTTCAGATACTGCTCGGGCGTGTAATCGCGCGGACGCTTCGGATCGTTGAGCAGGCGGCCCTGTTGGATGCACACCCGCGCTTCGTGCGCCTCGAAATCCTCGCGCGTGGGAAAGCGTACGTCGTTCGTCGCCACCACCGGGCAATCGGTCGCCGCGGCCAGTTGCAGCGCCGCGTCGAGATACTGCGCCTCGTCGGCATGCCCGGTGCGGGTCAGCTCGAAATACCAGCGATCGTCGAAATGCCGCAACCACTCACGCGTGCGCGCGAGCGCGGCCTCGGGTTTGCCGGCGAGCAGCAGATGACCGATGTCGCTGTTGCGCCCGGCCAGCGCGATCAAGCCGTCGCTGTGGCCGTCGATCCAGGCCGGATCGAGCAGCGCGTGATCGCCGTGACGGCCTTCGATGTAACTGCGCGAGATCAGGCGCGCCAGATTCAGATAACCGGCGTGGTTCTGACACAGCAAGGTCAAGCATGTCGGCCGCTGCGTGTCCTCGGCATTGGCGATCAGCAGATCCGCGCCGGCGATCGGTTTGATCCCGTTCGCTTCCGCGGCGCGATAGAACTTCACCAGCGCGAACAGATTGCTCTGGTCGGTCAGCGCCAGCGCGGGCAAGCGCAACTCGACTGCGCGACTGATCAGATTCGGCCGCGGCGCCTTCGCCGGATCGCCGTATTCGGGCTTGTCCGGCAGGCGGATGGTCGAATCGACCAGCGAGTAGTCGCTGTGGATGTGGAGGTGGACGAAAGCGGGGTTCATGGCGGCCGGAGACTACTGTGTGAGAGTAGCCCCCAGCCGCCGACTCGACAAGGCTTGACGCGGCTGAATCGTCCCGACCCTGAGTGTTCAGCCTGTGTCGCTTGCTTGGGTTTTGTTTATGGGCGTCGGTTGGATGGAATCGAATGCGATCGATTCATATCAGAGTCCATTTCCATCGAAACCGTCACGGAAGATTTCATCGCTGTTCACTTGAATGACTTTGGCGAGGCTCGGAATACCATTGACGAAGGTGGTCAATGCATACGGTCCGGGCGGCAGACCGGACAACGGTGCACTGCTGTAGCTCGTGTCAGAGCGGCTCGAATTTGTTGCAGGCGATGTCCAGACGATTTGCGCGTTATCAAGGCGACGCAATTGCACCAGTGGCGAGTTGGTGGCACTGCTATTGGTCGCGCCACCGGACGCTTCGCTATCGCCGTCGAAGCCGTGACCGGTCAGTTGCAGCGATTGTCCGACTACTACGGGGTTGTTGACACTGCTGACCACGGGCCGGCTGTTATCGGTAAAGCCCAAGTCGAACGAATATCGCTGGGCACTGGAGAGCCAGTCAATATTGTTGAGGCCGCCCACAAGTCTCGGTGGAGAAGTGTCCACTGAATCCTGGGAACTCCATACAACTCGGCTGTGCCGGATGATGTCCCGTTACTGGCATACCCTCCTGCGACCAGCACTTGGCCGGAGGGTAGCAACGTAGCCGTGTGGTAGTACCGCGCGGTATTGAGATTGCCTGCGGGACTCCAGAGGCTGGTGGTGGGATCGTAGATTTCTGTGCTGGCGAGAACACCGGAATTACTCTCTCCGCCCGCGACCAGCACTTTGCCGGACGGTAGCAAGGTGGCTGAATACCCCCAGCGCGCAGTCGCAAGAGCGCCTGCCGCGTTCCACTGGTTTCCCGAGTCATACAACTCGGCACTGGCGAGTACAGTGCCACCGCTGCCCGTGCCACCCACGACCAGCACTTGACCGGAGGCCAGCAGGGTTGCGGTGTGGCCGTACCGCGCTGTTGCAAGGTTGGCAGCAGGACTGGAACTCCAGCTATTGGTGCCTGGGTCGTAAACTTCGGTACTGGCGAAAACCGTGAAGAAGCCTTGGCCGCCTCCGGTAACCAGTACCTGGCCAGAGGGAAGCAAGGTAGCGGTGTGCTGCGTGCGCGCAGTCGCCAATGTATTTGTGGTGGCAGTCCAGCTGCCGCCAAGGCTGATCGGATTCGGGTTATACAGCTCGGTATTGGCCGGAAAAACACCATGATTGTTGGAGCCGCCCGCTATCAGCACCTGACCGGAGGTCAGCAGGGTGGCCGTAGGTCCTGCGCGAGCGGTATTGAGGTTGCCTGGGAGGTACGTCGTCCAGGAATCCAGATCCGGGTCGTACAACTCGGCGCTACTGACCACACCGCTGGTGCCTGAACCTGTGTCCCCGGCGACCAACACCAGACCCGAGGGCAGCAAGGTGGCGATGTGGCTTTCGCGCGCGGTGTTGAGAGCGCCAGTTGAAGGAGTCCACATATTTGTGGCTGGGTCATACAACTCGGCGGTGTTGAGTACGTTGTTGGCGTCTTGTCCGCCAACGACCAGCACCAGACCGGAAGGTAGCAAGGTGGCGGTGTGGCCCACGCGGGGCGAATGGAGATTGTTGAGCGTGAAGCTCCACGAGTTCGTGGTCGGGTCATACAACTCGGCGGTGTTGAGCACACTGCCATTGGCGTCTTGTCCACCAACGACCAGCACCAGGCCGGAAGGCAACAAGGTAGCGGTATGGGATTGCCGAGCCGTGTTCAGACTGGCGACGACGCTCCAAGCCGCCGCGCCCGGATCGTAGATTTCTACACTGCCGATAGCGACATAGCTGGGCGCTCCTCCCTGTCCACCGGCAACCAGCACTTGGCCAGAAGGCAGCAGGGTAGCGGTGTGGTTAGTGCGAGCGGTATTGAGGCTGCCGGTGGTGCTCCAGGTGATTGGGGCGGCCAACGCACCAGCGCAAATGACGAGGCTGCTCATGAGCAGCAGTATTGAGAGCAGGCAACGTTGGCGAGCGCAAATCATGAGCGAATCTCCTGGTCGTCTGATCGCCCTCTTTCTTCCAGAATTGGCGCCAGCGATTACACGTTAGTGAACGCATTGCAGCCTCGAACGGCATGGTCATACCGTGTGGAAAGGTAATGACTGAAGGGAAGTCCGTCCCTGGACTACTCGACACAAGCTATCGTTTTGCCAAGGCTGCCTACTGGAAGCCGTTGTAGAAAATTTCGTCAGGGTTCCGCTCGTAGGCGCCGATGTCGGCGGCGGTACCTTGCACGCGCGGAAAACCGTTGCCACGCTCATCCGTCGTAAGATTCTGGGGATTGCTTCCATGGTCGATGGCTTGGCTGGTCGGCAACAGCGCGTGTGTCTTCACCCACCCGCCGTTAGCAGCCAGCGGTGTGAGACCGGGATCGCCACTGCGCGTGCCCGTAGGCAACAATGTGCCGTGCACGCCGACCAGACTGTCGGGGGCGCCCGCCACGAAGCATGCGGATACTAAGTCCGAGTTCGTGCTAGTCGGACTGCCGCCAGTAACCAAATTCTTGGCAATGATGGAACTGCGAAGAGTGAAGCTGCTACAAGATGCAATGTCGATACCGCCAGCATACCCACCAGAATTGTACGCAATCGTGCTATTGCTGATATTTATCTGTGCGTTATTATTAGCATAAATACCGCCGCCTTTCGTGGCGGTATTTCCGGAGATCGTGCTATTGGTGATCGTCAGCGGCACCGCGCCAGTCACCATAATGCCACCACCAAGTAGCTGTTGAGTGCTGTTATTGGAGATAGTGGACGAATTTACCGTAACGGGGCTGGATGTACGTATTCCTGGGCCGGCATTACCATCAATGGTCGAGCCATCCAGCTTGACATTCCCACTGACGAATACTCCGCCATAACTGTTGTCATTGACCGAGCTACCGTCATTCAGGTCAGCGCCTCCGCCTATGATCCCCCAGCCGGAGTTGTGGCTAATTTGACTGAAATTACTGACGATGGTGCCGCCCCCCGATGCGATCACGCCCGAACCACCCACATAATTTCCGATAGGATTCCTACTAGGGAAGTTGTTGTACGCGATGGTGGCTGTGAGATTTGTAACGCCGACCGAGGAAATGGCGCTACCGTATTTCGCCACGCAGCCGTGTACTGTGGAATGCGCAAGATATACCGAGCCTTTGGAAATGACGCAGCCGCCATGCCCGGCATCACTGCCAGAAGCCGGCGGATCGGAATAGCCGCTGTACAATGTGAGATAGGAAAGTCTCACGATGCCTGTGCCGGAGTGATTGAATATGCGGCTAGCCGCGCCCCCATTGATGGTCACTGGGTGCCCGGGCGGCCCCTTGATGGTCAGGTCGTTGACCGTAATCGGTATTTCGCCATTCGTCAGCGTGATCGTGCACGCGGTCAGCCCCGTCATGTCGATCGTATCCCCGCTATTCGCGTACGTGACTGAAGAGCGCAATCCAAAAAGAATTATCGGTATTGGCCCGCCGCCACCAATAAAAATGTCGGCATCCGAGCAGGCATGCACGACGATATTGGCAGCGATGGCCGGTGTGACCAGGCTGCCAAGCCCTAGCGCCGCGGCCAGACAGGCTGCCAGGTGATGCGGACGCAATGCCCGGTTGTCGGGACGATGCACATTGCGGTTACTGACGCTCATGAACGTATCTCCGGTGGGTGACTACCAGAGTATTCGGGAATTGCGGCCAGCGATTACAAAGGTGGGTTGAAGCGGCGGGTATTCCAGTAGTCGCTTGACCGGCGCGAAGCTGCGCCGATGCTCGGTGCAGGGGCCGAGACGCCGCAGCGCGGCAAGGTGGGCCGCCGCGTGGCGAGGCAATGGCTGAAGGAAATACTCGACGCAAGCTATCGGTTTGCCAAG
>JANWJJ010000051.1 GCA_025451955.1 Rudaea sp.
ACCGTGGCCTGCGGCAATTGATCCTGATACCAGACGTGCTGAAATTGACCGATCGCGCGATCCGGATCCAGCGCCTGCGCTACGCCGCCGAGCATCACCCACAGACAGACGAATCTCGCGATCCACACGCAACATCGGTGACGATCTGCTTTCTGTTTCAATTGCAAGTTCGGCGCCCCCGTCCCGTTGTGTGCTGATTCACCGCAACCCGCATCGCTATGCAAGGTGCATGCCTAGTCGCAACCTACTCATTCTGTCACGCGCATGGCGCAAAAGCGCGGCTGGCGTCTCGCGAGTCTTGACCGGGTTTTCTTCACCCAGGTGAATTTCAGCGCAGTTGGCTGTCTTTGCTGCCACGCCGGTTGTAACCGCTGAACGCGGCCTGCTCCTTGTCGTGCAATTCCTGACAAGGAACGCACAATCGCACGCCCGGCACGGCTTTGCGCCGCGCCTCGGGAATTTTTGCGTCGCATTCTTCGCAGCGTTTCAGACTCGGACCCTTCGGCGCCTGACCGCGCGCACGCTTGATCGCGTCCTTGATCGTCGCGTCGATCTGATCCTGCACCGCGTTGTCGCCTGCCCAGCCGGTCGCCATGATGATTGCGCTTCAGCTTTTTCCGCTCGAATCGGATTCCGGTTTCGCCGCTGTCGTGTCGAGGAAATAAGGCTTCACTACACCCATGAATTTCAACGTGATCGGCCGACCGCGGCGGTCGAGAGATCGGCCCACGGCCGTCCGCACCCAGCCTTCGCTGACACAGTATTCCTCGACATTGGTTCGCTCCTGCCCGTTGAAGCGGATACCGATGCCGCGCGCAAGCAGAGCCTCGTCGTGAAATTTGCTGCGTGGGTCGTTGCAGAGGCGATCGGGTGGTGTGTCGGTCATGATGGGAACTCGTGGCGGTGGCGCGTGGCCGTTGGATTGTCATCGTAGCGAGAATGCGCGGATGTGGCGAGCGCAAAAAAATGACGGCTGGAACTCAATCGCGCAACGCCGCTTCCTCGCGTCCCTGTTGGCGAATCAGGGCTTCCTTGCGCGCCTCGTCAATGGAAGCCATCACCGCACCTACGTCGGCCTTGCTGTCGTCGAAAACAAAGTTGCCGGTCAGTTTGGAATCCGGCAGCAGTTCGCCTTTCTCGAACAGCGCCCACATTTCTTCGCCGTAATGCGTCGCGGCAAGTTCGGGCGCAAAGCGCGCCAACGTGTCGCGCAAGTTGTGCACATCGCGCAGCAGCATTGTGCGCGCCGCGTTGTTGCCAGCGGCGCTGACCACCTGCGGGAAATCGATAATCAGTGGACCATCATGCGCGACCAGCACATTGTATTCGGACAAATCGCCATGAATCAGACCGAGGCAAAGCATGCGCACCACATCGCGCATCAGTCCCGTATGAAATGACAGCGCCTGTTCACGCGACAGTTCCACTTCGCCCAAACGCGGCGCACTGTGCCCATCGGCATCGGCGACCAGATCCATCAACAACACGCCATGAAAAAAACCGCGCGGCCGCGGTACACGCACGCCGGCTTCGGCCAGAAGATAGAGCGCATCCACCTCGGCACTCTTCCATTCGGTTTCCTGTTCGCGGCGGCCAAACTTTGATGCCTTGGCGATCGCCCGCTGCTGCCGGCTGCCACGGAATTTGCGCCCCTCCTGATACTGCACGCGCGCCTGAAAACTGCGCTGCGCCATGTCCTTGTATACTTTTGCGCAGAGCAGGTCGCCGCCGGATCGCACTACGAACACCGACGCTTCCTTGCCGCTCTTGAGCGAGCGCAGCACCGCGTCGATCACGCCATCGTCGATCAACGGTTGCAGGCCTTGGGGGATTTTCATCGAATCGAAAACTTCTGACGGAATGGAACCGCCATTATCCGCGATTGCGGGGTTCGTTGCCGTGAGCAGTCAAGGATGCCGTGCTATGGGTACAATACCGCCCGACTCCACCATGCTGCGACTGCGCAGCGGATCGTGCCATGCGAGCAATGAAACTGGCAGCGCGCCTGCGCAGCTACGACTGGACGGCGGCTTTCATCGAGTTGGTGATCGTCGTGGTCGGCATCCTGATCGCGTTGCAGGTAAGCAACTGGAACCAGAGTCGGCTCGATCACGCCCGTGCCGACAATTACTACCGGCGACTGCATGCAGAGTTACTGGCCGACCGCCATAACATCGACAGTACGCTGAAGTTCTGGAACAAGGTTTCCGATTATGGCCGCGCGGCGATCGCCTATGGCGAAACCGGTCAACGTGTGGACGCATCGAACTGGAAGACGGTCTTGGCCTATTACCAGTCCAGCCAGTTGATGCCGTTCGAGCTCGAGAGCAGTACCTATTCGGAGATGCGCGATAGCGACGGTCTTGGCCTGATCGCCGACGAGGGATTGCGCAAGCGGCTGGCCGACTATTATCGGCTGACGGGCCCGGGCATCACCGCCAATATCCTCCATCACGACCCGGTGTATCGCATGCAGGTTCGCGGCCTGACGCCGTGGAGCGTGCAGCAATACATCTGGGACAAATGCTACCGCGCATTGGGTGGCGCCAACCAGGAATTGATCGACTGCCCTTCGCCAATCAGCGAGCAGGAGGCCGCTGCAGTGCTCGATTCGTATCGGCAGTCCGAGTCCCTGTTGCAGAACCTGCGCTTCTGGATGTCCACGCTTCGAGTCGGCGTCATTGTGCTCGACAGTACCCGCAAGGACACCAATAGCCTCGAAACTGAAATACAGGCGACGCTGGCGCGGTAGAACAACAACTTCGGCGTTCCGGACGCAACGGATACGTTCCGCTTGCGCATGACTGCGGGTGCTTCCGATCAATCGGCTTCGACCGCATTGATCTGACTGTGTTTCAGCGCGAAATCGATCGCCGCACACACCGCCGCTACCTGCGCAGCATTGCATTGTTCCGGTGTTGCGCGCGGGCTGTCGGGATAGACTTCGGTCGTGGTTGTGTAACGCGCATCCGTGACGCCGGTACACAATCCGAGATGCTTGAGCGCGTACCGGATCACGCCAGGCGCGACCACGGTCGAACCGATGATCTCACCCTTTTCGTCGGCCGGCGCGATATGCGTGACCTTCGCGACTGCTGCAATCACCGCGTCCTGGAATGCGGGCTGCGGCTTTTCGCTGTCGTCAACAAGATAGAAGCCATCGGGGACGATGCCCGGCTCGAAGATCTTGCCATCGCGCGCAGCCAGCGCCGGGCGAAACTCGCCCTCGTCGCTGTCGGTGGTCTCGTGCAGATCGATATGTACGAGCACGCGGTCGCGCACGTGCGCGACGAGGCGTATCAGCGCAGCCGATTCCTGCGCGGGACTGTTTTCGCGGAACGAGCGATTGGGATCGATTGCCGCTACGTTCCAGCGCTGGATGCGCTCGTAACCCCACGGACTCACGCACGGCACGACGAGCAGATTGATGCGGCCCGCATACTTGGCCGTCCGCGACTCGAGGAACTGCAGCGCGCCATGCACGCCGCTGGTTTCATAGCCGTGCACACCGCCCGTCACCAAGGCGATCGGCAGCGCATCGTCCCAGCCACGGCTGCGCACGGCGAACAGTGGATAGCGATCGGACGCGTAGTCCAGCTCGCCATACTGCTCAACGTCGAAGCGTGCACGCAGGCCTTCGATCACTCGTTGTACTTCATCCGCATAGCTGCGCATGCGCGTCTGGCGCGCGCGCCACCGGGCTTTCTCCGAGTCACTCCAAGCTTGGCCGGGGGTGCCGATTGGGTACGCGGAATCGGGCATGTCGTCTTCTCTTCATTCTTGTTTCTGGGATCAACGACAACCAGCACTAGCTCGTTCGTCGCAGCGCCTGTTTGACCACTTTGCGAATCAGGCTCGAGTAAGTGATGCCGGCTTTCAGCGCCGACTGAGCGAGCTCATCGTCCTTCGCGATGCAGGGATTGACGTTCGGCTCGACCACATAGATCTGCCCTGATGCCGTCACGCGCAGGTCAAAGCGCGCGTAGCTGCGCAGGTTGAGTGCACGATAGGCGCGCTTGCAGACGTCCTCGATGCGTTTCTGCAATTCCAGCTCAAGCGTTTTCGCGAAATGATTCTTGATGCCCCAGCGCTTGCGATACTTGTCGTCCCACTTGGCCTTGTAGGTGGCGATGCGCGGTTCGTCTTCGTCCATCTGGCCGAAAGTCATTTCGCGCGCGGGCAACATGCGCAGCGCACGGTCGCCTATTATGCTGACGTAGAGCTCGCGTCCGTCGATGTACTCCTCGGCGATCGCATCCAGGTTCATGCGCTCGTGGATCATTTTGACGCGGGCGATGAAGCCGGCTTCGTCATCGACGATCGAGGCCTGCGAGATGCCGCGCGAGGCTTCTTCGGTCAGCGGTTTGATGATGCACGGCAACTTCAGTGTCTTTGGCAGCCACACCTTGTGCCCGCGATAAAAGGTATGGAATCGCGGCGTGCGCACGCGGTGGAAGCGCAGAATCTTCTTGCTCAGCGCCTTGTCGTTGCACAGGAACAGCGCACTCGAGCTCGCGCCTGTGCACGGCACGCCGAGCAACTCCATCGTCGCGAGAATGTTCTTGTCCCAATGCGTGACCTCGCGGAAGGTATCGCAGAGGTTGAAGATCACATCGGGTTTCACATCGCGAACGGTGTCCAGCAAAGGCCGCACGTCGTCGAACAGGCTGAGGCGATCCACCTCGTAGCCGCATTCAAGCAGCGCCCGCCAGACATCGTTCTCAGTATAACTTCCGTCAGGATCAGCGAATTCCACGGCATAGTCGTAGTCAGGCTTCACCGCATACGGCAAGTCGAACACCATCAGCACGCGCGTGGCCACGCTCAAAGTTCTCCGCGCAAACGCGTGGTATAGCGGTAGTTCATCATCAGCGTCGTGAGATAGGTCGCGAGCTGCAATACCACCATCGTGTCCGCTTCTTCGGTAACCAGATGCAATGCGCGGCTGCGCTGGAGAACCGCTTTGTAGACCTCATTGACCATGAAGCGTCGCTCGCCGGTCCAGTTCGATACCGTGGTCAGCAACGCTCTACGATGTGATTGCAGCAACTTGGCGATCGCTCGCCGCTTCTCGCCCTTGGCCTTGCCCTCGCTGAACATGCGCCGCAGATTGGCATCGTGGAATTCCGGGAAGTCCTCCGCTTCGGTAATCCGGCGTTTCTGGTAATAGCGCTTGAGCGTGCTGCGGATCGTCGCGGCCTTCCACAACTGGCGGCCACTAGCGCGCAGCGGCGGTTTGCCGGCTATGCTCGCCATCAGCTTGTCGACGAATTCGAGTTTCTCGAGCGCCTTCCAGCCGGCGTATTTGCTGCGCCAGTCCAGGCCCGGCGTCAGCCAGACCGCAAACGTCTCGACGAAATCCTCGTCCGGGTGGTACTGCGCGTAGTAGTAGTCAAGGTGACGGACGAAGCTTTTGCTGTACGGGCGGAAACGATACGTGTCACCATAGGTTTCAGATGGATGCCCGAACACGCGCTGCCAACTGCGCTTGCGATTGAGGTCATACGCGTACGTGAGCGCATGACCGCACTCGTGGCGCAGCAGCTTCATGCACCAGTCGTGGTTGTCACCTTCGGCCTCCAGCAGCATTTTTTTCTGCAGCTTGATCAGCCGTGGATGCGCCAGATAGAACGGAATGCCGATCACCGGTTCCTTCTCCGGTGTCAGCCATTCGTCGGCAAGGTAGCAGCGCGGCGCGAATGGGATATTCCTTGCCTTGAGCTCGTCGTACAGCTGCGCGACGCACGCCTCCAGCCACGTTCCTTCGATGCGCAACGGCAGTTCCGACAGGCGCAGACCGAGCAGTTCCTCTTCGGGAATCGTCGCGAGGTCGATCGCCGGCTTCACGGCCGGATCGATTCGAGCCTTCGCATCACCCTGTTCGGTAGGCATTGGGAATCTGAGTCAGAGTACAGTTTTGAAATTGGAGCACTCAAGAAAGTGTACTCTGACCCCGCTTTGTGTACGATACCCGCGGACTGAACATAACGTACGCAGCCGACGGGGAATGTCATGCGGAAGTCGTTTCGATATTTGTCGGCGTTGGTTTTGCTCGTGGTCGCCATCGGTGCACATGCACAAGCACCAACCAACGACAATTGGGCCGGCCGCACCCCGATCACGCTTGGCACCGCCGTCGACGAACCGAACATGTACCTGGCTACGGTTGAAACCACCGATCCGGAACCGCCCTGTCTTCCCGTTCTCGGCGGTGTCACGACTTCGGCCAAATATACACTTTGGTACAGTTATACAACCGGATCGTCGACGGAATACATCACGCTAACGACAGGGTCCAACACGCCTGTTGCCGCCATCGTCAGCGTCTACACGGGCAACCCGACGGATGGATTCCGGATCGTCAATGGCGGCTGTGCCGCGGACACGAACGCGGTCACGAGCTTTGCCGGGCTGCGCCTGGCTCCGAACACCAGCTATTCAATCGAGGTTGCCAGTTACAACCCCGGGGGGCTCAGTAGCCGCGACGTGCTGCACTTTGTTGTGACGGCCGCGCAGCAGTACATCGTCACCAACACGACGGACACGAACCGCGGTACCTGCGCCAAATCCGATTGCTCGCTGCGCGAAGCGATCGGTGCCAGCAATGCCAGCCCGGGTGCGGTGCTCATTCCGGCGGGGACGTACACGCTGACAATCCCCGGTGCCGAGGAATATCTTAATGCCACCGGCAGCCTCGACGCGCTGCACGGCATGGGTATCTATGGCGCCGGTATGCAGCAGACGATCATCGACGCCAATCAACAGGATCGAACGTTCGCCCTCGACCCTGCTGCTACTTCGTTCAGCAGCACCCATATGAGTTTCGCGATCGGCGACCTGACGATCACCAACGGCTATTCGACTGCCGGCAGCGTGCATGTGCAGGGCGGCGGCGGCCTCATGCTGGAATCCAACGCCGACTATCTCGGCATGGAGCGTGTCGCCGTGACGTCCAACCACGCCACCAAGACCGGTGGCGGATTGACAATCTTCTCGCCGGCGACGTTGCGCGACTGCGTCGTCAGCAACAACAAAAGCGACTACTTCGGCGGCGGTGGCCTCTATGCCGCGCCGAATACCGGTCGATACTTCGAGATCAGCGGTTCGACAATTTCCGGCAATTCGGAAACCGACCAGGCTGGCGGCGCCGGCGGTGGGATCTACGCCTTTGGGATCCTGTACGTGAGCAACAGCACGATCAGCGGCAATCACGCCAATGGAAACGGTGGCGGCATCGCCATCGAAGGCTCCGGCGGCTCGTTGCATATGGCCAGCAGTACCGTGGTTTTCAACACCGCACAGGTGAATCCGAACAAGACAGATGCTGGCGCTGGCGTGTACATGGCCGGGGCTAATCCCAACGCCATCATCAACAGCATCGTGGCTTTCAACACGGTCGGCAATCCCACCGATCCGCCGGATTGCGCATTGTCGGGCGGCACGATGACGTCGAGTTACAACCGCGTCGGCTCGTCCGGCGGCTCGTGCACTTTCAGCGGCACCGATGTGACCGGCAGCGACCCCGGTATTTCGCACACGCTGGCAAATAACAGTGGACCTACGCCGACCCACGCGTTGCTCGTCGGAAGTCCAGCAATCGACGCGGGCGATCCCGCAGGCTGCAACGACAACTTCGGTGTGTTGCTGACCACCGACCAGCGCGGCTTCCATCGCCCGGACGGCGCACGCTGCGATGTTGGCGCGTTCGAGTTCCAAGACCACATATTTCAGAACGGCTTCGAACCTTGATACTGAGCTGACGGTTTTCTTCGCCCTACCACTGCGTCCGCTTCGGCAGCAGCCCGCGCAATTCCAGTTCAGTCAAATTGCGCCACTGCCCCACTTTCAGTGCACCGAGTTTGATGTTCACGATACGGATGCGGCGCAGCTGCTTGACGCGGTAGCCGAAGGCTTCGGCCATCAGGCGGATCTGCCGGTTCAGGCCTTGCGTGAGCACGATGCGGAATCCGAATTTGGCGATGCGTGCCGTCTTGCAAGGCTTGGTCAATTCACCGTGCACGCGCACGCCACGCGCCATGCCGCTGAGAAATTCCTGCGTCACCGCCTTGTTCACGCCGACCAGGTATTCCTTTTCGTGCGCATTCTCCGAGCGCAGGATTTCGTTGACGATATCGCCGTTGCTGGTAAGCAGAATCAGACCTTCGGAATCCTTGTCCAGCCGTCCGATCGGAAAAATGCGTTCACGATGATCGACGAAATCGACGATGTTGCCTTTGACGTCATGCTCGGTCGTGCAGGTAATGCCAACGGGTTTGTACAACGCGATGTAGACATGCCGACGTCCTGGAGAAGCATCGCGACGCTCACGCAGCGGCTGACCGTCGATCAGCACTTCGTCGCCTTCTTCCACCTGACTGCCAATACCGCCGGGCTTGCCATTCAAGACGACACGCTTCTCAGCGATCAATCGATCGGCCTCGCGCCGCGAGCAGAAACCGGTTTCAGCGATGTGTTTGTTCAGACGCATGCGCGCACCTGATCAAGTTCGTTGTGTATGAGCACTACGCACTGCGATGCAAACAGCATTTTCGATCCAAGACTTATTTTCTCGGCGCCCAGACGTTCAAGGCTGTTGAAGCTTTTCTTCGGCATCGGCATGTGGTCGGTAAGCAGGAAGCACGGGTTGCCAGCAATCGCCTTGCCGCGCATGGGCGTGCCTTTTTTGTCCATGACATACAGTTGATGGTCCGTGGCCAATTCCTGCACAAGCTTCTCGAAACTGATCGTGCGCACTGTGATGCCCGGCTCGACGGTGCGGCTTTCTTCCTTGCCCATTCTTATCGAGACATCCAGAGCCCTGGCAACTTTGTCGAGCAAGGCCTGCTCGTGAAAGCCGCCGATGTCGTGCATGTCATTCGAGTTGAAACTGATCGTGCGCGAGTAGTCCTGGGTGCTTTCCAGTACCAGATGCACCACGACATCGGCGCGATGGGATTGCGCCACAAAGATGGCGTTCATCAGCGTGTGGGCCAGGATTTCGGTGTGAGCCTCCTTGCCGACAGCATCCAGAAGTTCCTGGCTGTTCGTCGGTGCTGATCTTGCTCTTAGTACA
>JANWJJ010000052.1 GCA_025451955.1 Rudaea sp.
CGTGGGTTCGATCTGGTCGGGTCGATGCTCAAATCAATCGCGCTGCCGCGTTCGCAACATCAGCTCAACGCCCACGCTTCAGCGCACCGGCAGATAATCAATCGGATTGACCGGTTTGCCGTTCTTGCGGATCTCGAAATGCAGTTCGTCGCGGCTGGCGCTGCTCGAACCCATTTCGGCGATCTGCTGACCAGCCTTGACCCGATCGCCTTCCTTGACCAGACGTTTGCGATTGTGACCGTAGGCGGAAAGATAACTGGCGTTGTGCTTGATGATGATCAGCTCGCCGTAACCGATCAGGCCGTTGCCACTGTAAACGACCTCGCCGTCGGCCGCGGCCACGACCGGATCGCCTGCCTTGCCGGCAATATCGATGCCCTGGCGAATCTGATCGCCGTTGACGAAGGTGGCAATGATCTTGCCGTCGCAAGGCCAGCGCCAGTTTACGCCGCCGGCGTTGAGTTCCGCGATTTCGCCGGACGGTTTCGCTGTAGTCGCTGGTGCTTCGACGGCGACGGGTTTCGGCGGCGCGACGACAACAGGCGGCGGTGTGACAGCAACGACTGGCGGTGGTGTCACCGGTGGCGGAGCAGGCGCGATGGGCGGCGTTTCCGGCACGTTTTGGAATCCGACTTGTGGCGGCGGCTGTTTCGACGGTGCCACACCATTTTCCACATGTGGATTTTGCGGCATGGCCGGCACCGGGTGTTCGGCCAGACCTTGCGTCGTCGCCTGCCCCGCCGCAGGCGCCGTCAGGCGCAAATCCTGGCCGGCGAAGATGCGATACGGTGACGCGATGGCGTTCCATGCCGCCAGATCGCGATAGTCCAGGCCATGCTTGAAAGCGATGGCATACAAGGTGTCGCCGCGCTGCACACGATAATTACCGCTGGCAACTTCGGTGTGGCCGGAAGGCGTCGCAGCCGTGCGCTGCACGCCCGAGTCGAGCGACAGATCGACGACCGCCGCCGGTGGACCCGAGGCGCAACCGGCCACAATCACTGTCCCGGAAAAAATCAGGGCACGGTGCAGAACAGAAGAAATAACCCTTTGCATGACAGTATGTTATCGCACAAACTTGAAGTAGATAACAAGCAGCAGGAGCAAAATCAGAATGGCCCAGCCGATCCATTCGATCCAGCGATGGATGGCGTGTTCGGCGCGTTCGCCGCCGAGACGAATGAGTCCGGCGACGAGAAATACACGCTTGCCGCGACCGATGGCGATGCCGCCGAGAAACGGCAGGATCGGCATGCCGACCATGCCGCAGGCCCAGCTCGCCACCTTCATCGGAATCGGCACGAAGCCGGCCGCGACCAGCAACCAGAACGCCTTCCACGGATGCTCGGTTGCGTTCCTGCCGAGCTGTTTCGCCAGATCATCCAGATGCTGCATCCAGCCCAGATCCACCAGCAAGGGCCGCAGCAGATCGAAGGCGTAATGACCCAGCGCATAACCGATCAGCGATCCGGCGAGCGAAAACGCCAGACTGAGCGCAGCGTAATGCGCCCAGCGCCGCGGCTTGGCTAACGTCATCGGTGCCAGCATGATTTCTGGCGCGACCGGAAAAATGAAGGCTTCGACAAAACTCAAAGCCGCCAGATACCACGGCGCGCGCGGCTTCGCGGCCCAGCGCAGGGCGAATTCGTATAAAGGCTTGAACAGCCGCATCAGCCGAGCCCACCCAGCAAGGGTACGAAGCTGACGGCGCCCAGGGATTGCGCGGCCCAGCCATTGTCGGCCTGGCGATAACGCAGCAATTGCTGAGTGCCGGGCGGGCCGACCGGCGCGATCAGCACGCCGTCCGGTGCCAGTTGGTCGAACAGGATCGGATCGACCGCTTCGCCGGCAGCGGTGAGAATGATCGCGTCGAACGGCGCATGTTCGGGCCAGCCGAGCTTGCCGTCGTCGTGGCGCGAACGCAGGTTTTCGATGCCGAGTTTGCGGAAGCGCCGGCGCGCGTTGCGCAGCAATTCCTCGATGCGCTCGACGGTGTATACATTTCCACACAATGCCGCCAGCACCGCCGCCTGATAGCCCGAGCCGGTGCCAATCTCCAGCACCTTCGCCGGCACTTTATGTTCGATCAGCGCCTCGGTCATGCGCGCAACCACCCAGGGCTGCGAGATCGTTTGTGCCTGGCCGATCGGCAGCGCGGTGTCTTCGTAGGCGCGTGAGGCCAGCGCTTCTTCAACAAACAAATGCCGCGGCAACCGGCGCAGCACGTCGAGCACGCGGCGATCGGCGATGCCGTCGGCCTTGAGACGATCGATCAGGCGGTCGCGGGCGCGCTGCGAGGTCATGCCGAGACCGCGCGCCTCGGGCGTGGGCCGCGCGAACACGTTCATGCCACCACGCCGAGTTCGAGCGACAGCGAACCGACCCAGCCACTGACTTTTTCCAGCGCCTGGAAACGGGTGAGATCGACCTGGATCGGCGTGATCGAAATATAGCCGTCGCGCACGGCGTGGAAATCGGTGCCGGGGCCGTCGTCCTCCGCCTCGCCTGCCGGGCCAATCCAGTACATCGGCCGGCCACGCGGGTCCAGCTCGCGCAGGCACGGCGCGGAACGGTGACGGCGACCGAGCCGGGTCACGGCAAATCCGCGCATTTCGGCCCAAGGCCGGTCCGGCACGTTGACGTTGAGGATGGTATCGGCAGGCAGCGGATCAACCAGCAGACGCTGCATGATCGCCAGCGCCGCCTGGGCTGCACTGTGGAAATGTTCGCCTTTGTGATCTTTCGCCGCGAGCGAAACCGCGATCGCCGGCAGGCCGAGAAAACGCCCTTCCATTGCCGCCGACACGGTGCCGGAATAAATCACGTCGTCGCCGAGATTGGCCGAATTGTTGATGCCAGAAACGACGATGTCGGGCTCGACGTCGAGCAATCCAGCCAGCGCCAGATGCACGCAATCGGTCGGCGTGCCGGTCACGCTATAGCGGCCATCATCGAGACGCGTAACCCGGATCGGCTGATCGAGCGTGAGCGAATTGCTCGC
Source organism: Rudaea sp. (assembly GCA_025451955.1). GTDB lineage: Bacteria > Pseudomonadota > Gammaproteobacteria > Xanthomonadales > Rhodanobacteraceae > Rudaea. Next base: position 3,002 of record JANWJJ010000052.1, read on the forward strand.
ACCGGAACGGTCGCGATCCGGCGCCACGACGATGACTTCGCCGACGACGGCCAGACGCTGCGCGAGTATCTTGATGCCGGGCGCATCCACCCCATCGTCATTGCTTACCAGTACGCGCATGCGGATTCTTGCAGGAGCCGTCGGGCGGCGGAATCGTTCGGGAACAAGTCGCCGATTGTACCGGAGCGCTGCCGCAAACAGAACGCGCAAACGCGTCTGCTAAGCTGCGGAGCCATGGCCAGACAGCAAAAACCCGTCATCAGCGATGATGATCTGCGCTTGTTCGCGCAAGCCGTCGGACCGGTGCGACCGATCGCCGGCGGCGAGCGCGTGATCGCGCGCCGACGTCCAGCGCCCGAACCGAAGCAATCGCAGCTCGACGAAGCACGGGTGAGCACGGAACTGCTGCGCAGCGCGATCGACCCGGGCGTGATCGAGGTCGGCGAGGAATTGAGTTATCTCAAATCCGGACTGTCGCCGCGCCTGCTGCAAAAACTCAAGCGCGGACATTTCAGCATCGCCGACGAGATCGACCTGCATCAGATGACGGCCGCCGTCGCGCGCACGGCGGTCAAGCAATTTCTCGATGCGAACCGGCGCGCGGATCGCTTGTGCGTCAAGATCATCCACGGCAAAGGTCTGCGTTCGCGCGCCGAAGGGCCGGTGCTCAAGCGTCTGGTCGATGGCCTGCTACGCCAGCGCGGCGATGTGCTCGCGTTCGCCTCGGCGAAGCCCGCCGACGGCGGCACTGGCGCGGTGATCGTGTTGCTGCGGCACGCCTGAGGTTCCTGATTCAGCGCGGAGCAGCGGGCGTTTCCCAAGCGCAGATTTCGCGCAGCAAGGCCGTCGCATAAGCGCCGGAAGTTAAATGGAATCGCAATTCCAGATCGGTAGCCGACGACCATTCCCACGCCAAATCGCGCGGTCGCAAGATCAAGCTCCGGCGTTCCTGGCGCAATCCGTTGGCGACCAGGCCAGCAGCAAGTTCGGGATTGGCGGAAGCGGCAGCGCGCTCGATTTCGGCGACGGCACCACCGCTACGCAAGTCGCCTTCACCCCATAATGGCCCGGTTGGATCGATGTCGCCGCGTGTATGTCGCTCGATCAGTTCCGGCGTGATCGCTTCCGGACCAAAGATGCTGTGACTTCCGGCCAGCATCCAGACCTCGCCGTCGAGCGGATGATTCCAGTTTCCGCGTTCGACGCGCGCGGCGAGTACACAATTAAACAAATGCGAACGCGCAGCCGACAACAGCAGCGAGCGCTCGTGGCGTTGCACGCGCTGCCCCGCAAACATCGCCAGTGCCCGCGCGACGTTGGCGCCCTCGTGACCAAAACGCTGCTCGCCGAAATAATTCGGCACGCCGCCGCCGACAATCGACTCCAGCAGACGATCTGCAGCGGCGTGATCGCCGTGGACATCGCGCAGTACGATGCGGAAGTGGTTGCCCTTGAGCGCGCCGCGCTTGAGCTTGCGGCTGTGACGCGCGAATTCGATGACGCGGAATTCGGGATGCGTGAGCGTCATCCAGTCCGGATCACGCTTGCCCGGCAGGTGCAGCGAAAACGTCTGCCGCGTGACCGCGTGGCGGTCTTTCATCCCGGCGTAACTCACCGCATCCGCGCCGACGCCGGCGAATTTCGCCAGTTCGCGCGCGACCCAATCGGTATTCGCGCCGCGCTTTTCCACGCGCAGGAAGACATGCTCACCGGCGCCATCAGCAGCGAAGCCGAGATCTTCATCAACAAAAAAATCTTCCGGCGACGCACGCAGGGTTCCCCTCAGCGACGCACCGCCGTGGGCGGTATTTTTGCGATCATCCATGATTGCGGAAAATCAACAAGCGATCATCCATGGTCGCACTTATCTTGAATGCGTTCATTTCAGGTTCGTTGCAGCAAGGCGATGGCCAGCGCCGCAATGCCTTCGCCACGCCCGGTGAAGCCCAGCTTTTCGCTGGTCGTGGCCTTGATACTGATCCGGTCGACGCCGCAATCCAGATCGGCGGCAAGATTCGCGCGCATCGCCGGTGCATGCGGCAGTATTTTCGGCAATTCGCAAACGATCGTGACATCCGCGTTGCCGAGGGTGAATCCGTTTTGCCGCATTAGACCGACAACGTGGCGCAGCAAAACGCGACTGTCGGCGCCGCGCCAGCGCGCATCCGTCGGCGGAAAATGCACGCCGATATCACCCATCGCCAGCGCACCGAGGATTGCGTCGCACAAGGCGTGAATCGCGACGTCGCCATCCGAATGCGCGACGATACCGCGTGTGTGGGCGATGCGCGCGCCACCCAGAACGACATGATCACCCGGACCGAATGCGTGAACATCGAATCCCTGGCCAATGCGCATCAGGTTTTCCTCAGAAGAAATTCCGCCAGCGCGAAATCCGGCGGCGTCGTCACCTTGATATTGCTCTCCGCGCCCTCGATCAGCAAAGGTCGGTGTCCGGCGTGTTCCATCGCCATGGCTTCGTCGGTAAC
>JANWJJ010000053.1 GCA_025451955.1 Rudaea sp.
AGATCGACCAGGGCCAGATCGAAGTGTTCGCGCATCAGTGCGGTTTCGGCCAGTTCCGCGGTGCTCAGGTGATCCACCGCAAAGCCCGCCTGGATCAAGCCCCGACGCATGGCGTCGGCGACCAGGGCATCGTCTTCCACTACAAGTATGCGCATGAATCGGTTCGTTCTATCGGGATGGCGGCAGTATTGCATTGAATCGCCGGCGTGGCTGCCGCACAAGGCGAAATTTTGCACGCCGCCACCCGAGGCTTCAATGCGCCCGTGTAGAATGGCGCATCCGCCGCGACGACGGCGACGTGGAATGCATGTGAACGCAACGCCGGCGGCCGTCCGCAACGCGGGAGTTTCAACTACCGTGCTGAGCGTACTGGGCACGGTGAGTTTCTGCCATTTCCTCAACGACCTGATTCAGTCGTTGCTGCCGGCGATCTACCCGCTGCTCAAGCAAAGCTACGCGCTGGATTTCGGCCAGATCGGATTACTCACGCTGACGTATCAGATCACCGCGTCGCTGTTGCAGCCGCTGGTCGGCTATTACACCGATCGCCGACCGACACCGTACTCATTGCCGATCGGCATGAGTTTCACCCTGGCCGGATTGCTGCTGCTGTCGTGGGCATCGAACTTCACGCTGCTGTTGTTTGCCGCCGCACTGGTCGGCACCGGATCGTCGGTGTTTCATCCGGAATCCTCGCGCATCGCGCGGCTGGCATCGGGCGGGCGCCACGGCTTTGCGCAATCGTTCTTCCAGGTCGGCGGCAATCTCGGCTCCGCCGCCGGGCCCTTGCTCGCGGCCTTTATCGTGATGCCCTACGGCCAGCACAGCATCGCCTGGTTTTCGTTCGCGGCATTGACCGCCATCATCTTGCTTACGCGCATCGGTGGCTGGTATCGCCGGCATGCAAAAGCCCGGGCGCACGCAGTTGCAGAGCCTGCGCATGAATTGGCGCCGCGCACGGTGACATTGGCGATTGCGGTGCTGTTGGCGCTGATTTTCTCGAAGTATTTTTACCTGGCCAGCCTGTACAGTTACTACACCTTTTATTTGATCGAGCGCTTCCACGTCTCGGTGCAGAGTTCACAATTACACTTGTTCCTTTTTCTCGGTGCGGTTGCACTCGGCACCCTGGTCGGTGGTCCGGTCGGCGACCGCGTCGGCCGCAAGTACGTGATCTGGGTATCGATCCTCGGCGTGCTGCCGTTTACGCTGATGCTGCCGCACGCAAATCTGTTCTGGACCAGTACGCTCACGGTCGTGATCGGCCTGATTCTTTCGTCAGCGTTTTCGGCGATCCTGGTCTATGCACAGGAACTGCTGCCGGGCAAGGTCGGCATGATCGCTGGTCTGTTTTTCGGTTTCGCCTTCGGCATGGGCGGATTGGGCGCGGCGCTACTTGGCGAACTTGCTGATCATCGCGGCATCGAATACGTGTATCAGTTGTGCGCGTGGCTGCCGGCGATCGGGCTGCTGACGGTGTTTTTGCCGAATTTGCATCGAACGGCACGTTGATTCGGGGCGGTTGTTACAGACTCCGCACCTGAACTTTGGTATTGACCCCCCCCCTTTTTTTAGGCTAACTTAACCATGCCGTAAGCACCATAATTATTATGGCTGATAACAAACCATCATTGGATGAAATATGAAATTTATAATCGCTGTTTTTGCGTTATGTTTTTGCTCATTGGTTAGTCTTGCCACAGCCGCTTCAGTTTCCCGGCCAATTGCCGCAGTTGCTGCTCTTCCCCCGCCAATATTTAATCTATGCAATGGCTGTACAAATGTTGAATACATGACGCTTGCCGCATCTTTGGGCAATTCTCAAGGGATCGGCTACAAACTGACTGCCGATTTTACAAACAATCGAGTGACTGAATGGCAGGTGACGCGCGAACCCAACGGCCGTGGATTTACCTATTACGCCGATCCGGCCACGGTGCAAACGTATGCTGCAGATGGCTTTGCCGCTTGGTCAAGACTGCTCAAATTTTCGCCGAAAGCCGATCTAATTTATAGTGTATCCAACCCATCGCCAACTGGATTTCCTACTAATGTTACTCAAATAAGTGCAACAGGGTGGGCGTCTGGTGGCCAAGGCTTGAATGGTATTGAGCAGTGGCTTGAAGATATACAGTCATCATTTACCGGGGCAGAATACTTGTTTTCAAACCCAGCGCTTGGTGCAATACTTGATGTCATGCAAACCGGTATAAAGATACCAGGCATAATTCCAAATTTGGTGGTACTAATTACAAATACTGATGGTAGTGTTGTAACAGTTACATGGACTGGAACACCACCTGCGGTTCTAACAAAAATAGTCGACAAGTACGGAAATACTATTCCACTCACTAAAAATGATTTTTTCAACAAAACATTTACTTTCGGTGATGGTGGGTCTTTGAATAATTTCACGAGATACGCAACCCAGATTTGGGGGGTATCAGTTACTCCCCTTACTGTCGGAACCGTTGCCGTCGGGGGAATCATCACCTGTGATGCTGATAGCTGCACTACAGAGAGGAAATAACGGAAGCATAGGAGAACTCTGCAAGCTGCTGAGTTTCCGCGGGCCACGGATGGCCCGCGGAAACCAAGCATAGTAGGTGCTTGGGTCAATACCCCACCACCGATACCAGGCAAAGTTAGAGAACTTTCAGTAGTTGCTGCCGCTGTTTCTTGAATACCATCGGTGGCAGATGACCGATGGCGCTGTGGGTTCGTTCCTCGTTGTAGACCTTTATCCATTCTTGCGTAGTGCGTCGTGCTTCTTCGAGCGATGCGAACTGGTACGCATTGAGCACTTCGGCGCGATATGTGCCGTTGAACCGCTCGATGTAGGCGTTCTGTGCCGGACAACCCGGTTGCGTGAACTGCCATTGCACGCCTTTCTCGCGTGCCCACGTTTGCACATCGGTACCGGTGAACTCTGGCCCGTTGTCGCTGCGAATGATCTCGGGCTGGCCGTGCCATTCGCACAGCTGGTCGAGCACGCGCACGACGCGCAAGCCGGTCAGACTGAAGTCGATCTCGATCGCCAGCACATCGCGTGCACAATCATCAATGACGTTGAGCGTGCGATAGCGCGGCGGTTGATCAGCGTGTCGCCCATGAAGTCCAACGACCAGCAACGGTTGGGCTGCAACGGTTGTAGCAGGGTCTGCTGCACCCGTTGCGGTAGACGACGACGGCGGCGCCTGCGTAGCGATAACCCGTGCTCGCGATACAGCCGTGCCGTCCGCTTGTGATTGACCCGGTGGCCAGCGTGACGCAGTTGCCGATGCAGCTTCGGGCATCCCCACGCCGGGTGTGCGTTCGCCAGTTGCTTACGACTGCCACGCTCAAAATGTCGCAGTGTGGATGCGCCACTTATTAGCGAACGCCTCTGGCCGCCGCCGTCGTCCCGGCATGGATTACGGGGATGGTCAATGCGGACCGATCCACCACATTATAGGGAAGTAGTTTGCTGGAGCCTCGTCATCCAAGGCACCTGAATGATCAGCTCCGCTGTTGAAATATCGGCAGTCCCTGCCGGAATGACGAAGCGTCAGCGCTTCATCGAATTGAAGAACTCGTCATTCGACTTGGTGTTCTTCATCTTGTCGAGCATGAATTCCATCGCGGCAAGCTCATCCATGGGATGCAGCAATTTGCGCAGAATCCAGATTTTCTGCAGCATGTCCGGCTCGATCAGCAACTCCTCGCGGCGCGTGCCGGAGCGGTTGATGTTGATCGAGGGATAGACGCGTTTTTCCGAAATGCGCCGATCCAGATGCACTTCCATGTTGCCGGTGCCCTTGAATTCCTCGTAGATCACTTCGTCCATCTTCGAGCCGGTTTCGACCAGGGCGGTGGCGAGAATGGTCAGCGAACCGCCTTCCTCGACATTGCGCGCGGCACCGAAGAAACGCTTCGGCCGTTGCAGCGCATTGGCGTCGACGCCGCCGGTCAACACCTTGCCCGAGGCAGGCACGACGGTGTTGTAGGCGCGTGCCAGACGCGTGATCGAATCGAGCAGGATGACGACATCCTTCTTGTGCTCGACCAGACGCTTGGCGCGCTCGATCACCATTTCGGCAACCTGGACGTGGCGCACCGCGGGTTCGTCGAAGGTTGACGAGACCACTTCGGCGCGCACGCCGCGCTGCATTTCGGTGACTTCTTCCGGACGCTCGTCGATCAACAGAATGATCAGGTGCACGTCCGGATGGTTGTGCACGATTGCCTGGGCGACGTTCTGCAGCATCATCGTCTTGCCGGCTTTCGGCTGCGACACGATCAGGCCGCGCTGACCGCGGCCAACCGGCGCGATCAGATCCAGAATGCGGCCGGTGATGTCTTCGGTCGAGCCATTGCCGCGTTCCAGATGGAACATCTTGCGCGGGAACAGCGCGGTCAAATCCTCGAACAGGATTTTTCCCTTCGACGCTTCCGGCGGTTCGTTATTGATGTTGTCGACCTTGAGCAGGGCGAAATAGCGTTCGCCTTCCTTCGGTGGACGGATGCGGCCGGTGATGTAGTCGCCGGTGCGCAGATTGAAACGGCGGATTTGCGAGGGCGACACGTAGATGTCGTCCGGGCCGGCCAGATAGGATTCGTCCGGGCCGCGCAGGAAGCCGAAACCGTCCTGCAGGATTTCCAGCACGCCTTCGCCATAGATGCCGCCGCCAAGTCGCGCATGCGCCTTGAGGATCAGGAAGACGATGTCCTGCTTGCGCGCACGCGCGACGCCTTCCTGGATGCCAAGGGTTTCGGCCAGCGCCAGCAACGCGGTCGGCGGCTTGCGCTTGAGTTCGTTCAGATCGATGACGACGCCCGAGTTCGGGCCTTCGCGCTGCTCGTAGGTTTCGTCGGCATCGTCGCGCATCTGCTGTTGCTGATGCCGCTGCTGACCGCGATGCGGACGTGGCCCGCGATCGCGGCGGCCTTGATTCTGGCCGCGATTGTCCTGACGGTTGTTGTTGCCGCCGCCATTCTGCGGATTGCCTTGCTCGCCATTTTCTGCGGACGATGCATTGGCGTTATCGCCACTCGCCGCGGCGTCGCCTTGCGCTTGCTGGCGCGGCGGACGCGGTTGGCGTTCGGGACGGGCTTCGGTCGGACGGCTTTCGCCGTTCTCTTTGATTTCGGGGGTGTTGCTATTGGGATCGGACACAGACGGACCTCATGGGTGCCGTTGGAAAACGGAGGGTTGAAGGATCGGAAGAAGATGAAACAGCGGGGGCGATCGCCCCGGCAGGCGCCACTAAGCTAGCACCCCGGCCAGCAAGCGTCCAGCGCTTTCGCACGCTGCAATGGATATTTTTATCTTTTTTCGCCCGGCGCGCAAGTCTGTTCGGCGCGCCGGGACGGTGACTGCTCCGTCATCCCGACCGGGATGGCGGGCAAAATCATCACGCTGGTTAGATCGTCTTGTCGATCAACTGCGCCAGTTGGGTCTTGCTCACGGCACCGATCTGGGTGGCCTCGACCTTGCCGTTCTTGAAGATCATCAAGGTCGGAATGCCGCGCACATTGTAATTGCGCGGAGTCTTCTGGTTGTGATCGATGTTGATCTTAGCGATCTTGAGCTTGCCGGCGTAACTGGTGGCGAGTTCGTCGAGGATCGGCGCGATCATCTTGCACGGGCCGCACCATTCCGCCCAGAAATCGACCAGCACCGGTTCGCTGGATTTCAGCACCTGTTCTTCAAATTGCTCGTCGCTGACATGGGCAATGGCGTCGCTCACTTTTTTCTCCACTGTAGTTCACGAAAATACCGCAAATGCGGCGGTCGGGCCGCGCATCGGCTACACTTGGCGCCTGCGCGCTGCGCCGGGGATCGGCATTGCGACCGCCGGATGCGCCATTTCAGCCCATGCGGGGAAGCAATACAAGCCGGGCCGACGCAATCGAGCACATCGACTTCGGCCCAAACCAGCCCCGATCACGTTGGGTCCGATGCGGACGATTCAAGACCGCGCCACACCCGATCACCTTACACCCATCGCCGCTGCGGCGGCCAAGAATTTCCGAGAATGTCCCAGCAACCACTTACCGATACGTTCTTCGACAGCTTCGATCTGCATCCGAATCTGCTTTCCGGCCTGCACGCCGCCGGCTTCACCCGCTGCACGCCGATTCAGGCACTGACCTTGCCGGTATCACTGACCGGGCGCGATGTCGCCGGCCAGGCCCAGACCGGCACCGGCAAGACCGCCGCGTTTCTGGTCACAATCATGCAGCGCCTGCTCACGCAGCCGGCCTTCAACGAACGCGGCCCGGCCGACCCACGTGCGGTAATCATCGCGCCGACGCGCGAGCTGGCGATCCAGATCGAAAAGGATTTCCAGAACCTCGGCCGCAACAGCGGACTCAAGTCGGCGCTGATTTATGGCGGCGTGGATTACGACAAGCAACGCCAGCAATTGCGCGATGGCGTCGACATCATCATCGCCACGCCCGGCCGCCTGCTCGACTACTTCAAGCAGCACGTGTTCTCGTTCAGCGCCGTGGAAATCATGGTGATCGACGAAGCCGACCGCATGTTCGATCTGGGCTTCATCAAGGATGTGCGCTACATCATGCGCCGCCTGCCCGAGCGCGATCGCCGCCAGTGCATGCTGTTCTCGGCCACGCTCAGCCATCGCGTGCTGGAATTGGCCTACGAGCACATGAACGAGGCCGAAAAACTCACGGTCGAATCCGAACACGTCACCGCCGATCGCGTGCGCCAGTCGATTTATTTTCCCGCGACCGAGGAAAAGATTCCGCTGTTGATCCATCTGCTGTCGCGCATCGAAACCCAGCGCAGCATGGTCTTCGTCAATATGAAGATCGCGGCGGAAAAAGTTTCGCGCCGGCTCGAACGCCAGGGTTTCCGCGTTGGTGTACTGTCCGGCGACGTGCCGCAGAAAAAACGCCAGAGCCTGCTCGGCAAATTCCAGCGCGGCGAAATCGAAGTGTTGATCGCCACCGACGTGGCCGCGCGCGGATTGCATATCCCCGACGTCAGTCATGTCTTCAATTTCGATCTGCCGCAGGATGCCGAGGATTACGTGCATCGCATCGGTCGCACCGCGCGCCTGGGTGCCGAAGGCGATGCGATCAGTTTCGCCTGCGATCAATACGCGATGACCTTGCCCGAAATCGAAGCCTATATCGGTCAGAAGATTCCGGTGCAGACGGTCGATCCATCCATGCTTGTCTTGCCGCCGCCGCGTGCGTACGCGACGCCGCTGATCACAGAAGAAGTAGACGACGGTTCGATTCCGACCGCGCCGCCGCCGAAACAACGCGCGCGCTCGTCATCCGGTTCGCGGTCGCATTCGGGTCCGCACTCCGGCTCGCGTTCCGGTCCGCGGTCGAGTTCAACGTCCCGCGGCCCGCGCCGCGATGCGCCACGCGATCAGGCGCCCGCGCCCGTAGCGCAGACGCCAGCGGCATCGCCCGCGACGCCTCCAACCGACGCTTCAGCCGCACCCAGAAAACGCCGTCGTGGTGGGCGTGGTCGTCGTCGCGAAGGCACGGAAGTGATGCCGCGCAATGCCGAAACGCCGGCGAATGCGCCAACGGAAAAACGCCCGCGCGGCCATCAAACCGTATCGACTGTGCCGGTCGCCGCCGCACCACCGCCCGAGCACAAAAAACCGGGGTTCTTCCGGCGCCTGGGCAGGATGTTCAAGCGCTAGTGAAGGCACGCGCCGCGAAGTGCTAGAGTTCGCATCGTCTGCCGCCGCTGTCGTAGCATCGCATGCTGACCTTGCCTAGCCTCGCCGATCACCAACGCCTCTCACGCTTGTCCGCGCTGGGCGTGTGCACTATCGCCGGACTGATCTGCCTGTGGCTGCTGGTACGTTTGCTCTGGTTGTTGCTGCCGCAACCCGACGATGCCGTCATCGCACCGCCTGCCGCAAGCGTCGCATCCGCCGTACCGCAATCGGTGGCCAAGTGGCATCTGTTCGGCAATCCGCAGAGCGTCAATCTCGCGCAACTGGCGCACAACGCACCGGCGACGACGCTCAAGTTGATCCTGCGCGGCACGCTGTCGTTGCCGGATGCGAAACAGGGCATGGCCATGATCGCCGACGAACACGGCAGTGAACGCGCCTACAAGGTCGGCGAGGATGTCGGCGACAACGCCAAACTCGCCGAGGTGTATACCGATCACGTCGTCCTCAGCCACGAGGGCGCCGCCGAAACCCTGACCTTGCCGCGCCCGGAGATGCATGCGCCACCGTTGCCGGAAGCCAACCAGCGCAATCTCGCCAACACTCCCGGCGGCAAGGCATCGAGCATACCGCCGACCTATGTGCCGCCGCAGATGGCGCACGGCGCACTGGACTGGAGCCAGGCACAGAAGAATCTGCGCCTCGATCCGGCCCAGCTTGCCCAGCAAGTGCACGTCGAACCCGTTTTCATCGGCGGCAAGATTGCCGGCGCGCGCCTGTCCGGCGGCGGCGAGGTCGCCGCGCTGATGCAGAAGGCCGGACTCAAACCCACCGACCTGATCACCACGGTCAACGGCACCGCGCTGACCAGCCTGTCGAATCCGCAGCAATTGATGGACAATCTGCAAGGCGCCACCAGCCTGCAAGTCACGGTGCTGCGCGACGGCAAGCCGGCGACACTGACCCTGAATTTGCGCTGATTGCGAATTATTGTACCTTTAGAGAAATATACGACGATGATCCGTTACTGCGTTGCCGCCGTTCTCATCCTCGCCTGCGCCAGCGCGTTCGCGCAGCCGGGTTCCACGCCCGCTGCCGCGCCCGCGAACGCCAATCCCGCCGCCACACACACGTTGAACATGAAGGATGCCGACATCCAGGCGTTGATCGCCACGGTGTCGGAAATCACCGGCAAGAATTTCATCGTCGGCCCGAACGTGCAGGGCAAGGTCACGGTGGTTTCGGCCAAACCGATGCGACCGGACGAAATCTACGACGTGTTTCTATCGGTGCTGCGCGTGCACGGCTACGCCGCGATTCCTTCCGGCAGCATGATCAAGATCGTGCCCGAGGCGATGGCACAGCAGGACGGTTCCGGCGGCTTGAACGGCAGCCATCCGCACGACGCCGATGAACTCGTCACCCAGATCGTGCCGGTCAAGCATGTCTCGGCGACCGAACTCGTCCCGATCCTGCGACCGCTGATGCCACAGGGCGCGCAACTGATCGCGCATCCGGCCTCGAATTCGCTGGTGATTTCCGACCGCGCCGGCAATGTCGAGCGCATGGTCAGCATCATCCAGCGCATCGACACCGTATCCGACACCGGCGTCGAGGTGATTCCGCTGCAACACGCCAGCGCCGCGGAAATCGCGCGCACCTTGACCCAGCTCGCCGACACCAAGGGTGCGGACGCCGCCGATCAGCCGCGCGTGTTTGCCGATGAGCGCACCAATTCAATTCTATTGTCTGGCGGCAAAAGCGGACGCCTGCGCATGCGCGCGCTGATCACGCATCTGGATACGCCGGTCGCCAATGGCGGCGACACCCAGGTCGTGTATCTGAATTACGCCAACGCCAAGGATCTGGTGCCGATACTCGAAGGCGTGGCTGCAACCTTGACCGGCGAGGCGCCGCCCGGAAAAGCCGCCGCCGGCGCGGGTGCGGGAGCTGCCACTTCGGGCGCCTCGACTGCCACGATCCAGGCGCACGAAGGCGACAATGCCCTGGTCATCACCGCGCCACCGGCGGTGTTCCGCTCGCTCGCCGCCGTGATCCGCCAGCTCGATATCCGCCGCGCGCAGGTGCTGATCGAAGCAGTGATTGCCGAAGTTTCCGACGAAACCGCGAACGAACTCGGCGTGCAATGGCAGGTGCCGCTGGGCGACAAGAGTCACGTCCTGGGTGGCACCAACTTCACCGGCAACACGCCCGGCAACAATATTCTTACCGCAACCGGCGGCTTGAACAGCTCGCCGATCGCCAGCACCATTGGCAACGGCTTCAACCTAGGTTATCTCAACACAGTTACCGCGGGCGGAAAAAGCCTCCTGAGTCTCGGCGCGCTGGTGTCGGCGCTGCGCAGCAACGGCAAGAACAATATCCTGTCCACACCGTCGATCATGACCCTGGACAATCAGGAAGCCATGATCAAGGTCGCGCAGGAAGTGCCGTTCCTGACCGGTTCGTACACGACCAATACCGGCAGCTCGACCAACGGCACCACGGGAAGTACGACCGGCATCGGCAATCCGTTCCAGACGATCCAGCGCAAGGATGTGGGCCTGACGCTCACGGTGACGCCGCATATCAATTCCGGCGACACGGTGCGTCTGGACATCCATCAGGAAGTGTCAAACCTGCTGCCGCCGGTGCAGGGCGCGGTCGACTTGGTCACCAACAAGCGCGAGGTCAAGACCACGGTAATGGTCAAGGACGATTCGCTGCTGGTGCTGGGCGGACTGATCTCGGACAACGTCAAGGACAGCGTGCAGAAAGTGCCGGCGCTCGGCGACATTCCGCTGATCGGTAACCTGTTCCGCTATCGCAGCAACGATCACCAGAAACAGGATCTGATGGTGTTCCTGCATCCGAAGATTCTGCGCGATGCGGCGACCGAAGCCTCGGTGTCGCAGGAAAAGTATAATTATTTGCGTACCGAGCAACTGGAAATGCGCGAGAATCGCGAAACGATCACGCCGCGCAATGCACAGCCGATGTTGCCGGAAGTGCACGATTTCCTCGCCAGTCCCGCGCTCGATGTCGCGCCCAAGGATGCGGGCGGTGCGGCACACGGAAACCAGCATCCATGACGTCGGTGCCGATGAAGTCGGCGACGCG
>JANWJJ010000054.1 GCA_025451955.1 Rudaea sp.
GCACGAACTGGTCACGGAGAGTTATGGCGCGCCCGGAGGGATTCGAACCCCCGACCAATGGCTTCGGAAGCCACTACTCTATCCAGCTGAGCTACGGGCGCCTTCACGCATTTTCGCATGGAACCGCATGTCGCCGCGATATACTTGTCGTGTTCGGCGAAGGCGGCGGGAATGAAGCAAGCGGACGGGCAAACGTTGGGAACCGGCGATGCGCTATCGGCGCAGGCGCTGCAAACCGCGTTGCTCGCGCGGTTGCTCACCGCCAACCTGCGCGACATGGTGGTGTGGTTGCGCGCGGATGGCGAACGCTTGTTCATGTCGGACGCGATCACCGAGATTCTTGGCTGGACACGCGAGGAAGCCGCGGCGATGCCGCCGCTGGCGATGGTCGATCCCGCCGATCGGCCGCAGATCCAGCAGGCGTTGACGCGCCTGTTCGCGGAAGGCGGCGAAGCGGTGGCGACGTTCCGCGGCTGCCACAAGGACGGCCGCGAAGTCTGGCTGGAAGCGCTCGGCCGGCGTGTGCATGAAGACGCCGCGACTGGCGGCCTGCCCAGCATCATCTACACCGCGCGCGACATCACCGCGCGTCTGAAAGCCGAGCGCGCGCTCGCCGAAAGCCGCTTGCGCTTGCAAACCATCGCCGACAGCGTGCCGGCCCTGATCGTGCAGCTCGACGCGAACGAGCGTTTCGTGTTCGCCAACGCACTCGCCGCCGCGCAATCGGGTTGCACGCCGGCACAGATGCTGGAACTGAGCCTGCGCGCGGCGCTGGGCGACGATGCGCACCGCGTGGCCACACCGCACGTCGCGGCGGCACTGCGCGGCGAACGCGGTCGTTACGAGCGCGAGATCGAGGCGAACGGCGAACGCTGCGTCTACGAATTCATCTGCCTGCCCGCATCCGGCACCGATGGCGGTGCTTGCGGCGTTTATCTATTTGGCTACGACATCACCCACCGCAAGCTGGTGGAAAAACATCTCAACGAACTGGCGCGTTCGGACATGCTCACCGGCTTGTCCAACCGGCGCGAATTTGATGAGCGACTGGAGCAGGCGCTGGCGCGGCGAGCGGCACAGCCGCGGCCGCTCGCCTTGATGCTGATCGACCTGGACCGTTTCAAGGATATCAACGACAGCTTCGGCCATCTGGCCGGCGACACCGTACTCAAGGCCGTCGCCGCGCGCCTGCGTGAAAGCGCGTTCGACATCGACGTGCTGGCGCGGCTGGGCGGCGACGAGTTCGCCATCCTGCTCGGCGACAATGGCGCGGCCGAGGGCGCCGAGTTGCTCGCCGCACGACTGAAAACGGCGATGGCGCGGCCGGTGCCGATCATCGGCCGCGCCGTGATCGTCACCCTGAGCATCGGCATCGCCTATTGTCAGGGCGAGTTGTCGGCGCGCGACCTGACCCACCTGGCCGACCGTGCGCTGTACGCGGCGAAAGAATCCGGCCGCAACACGCACCGCGCGTTGCGTGCCGAAAGCGCGGCCTGAGCGCGGGGCTATCTCAGGTTTTTTTCGCTTCCACCTTTTTCTGCGCAGTGATGAATTGCTTGATGTGATCCTCCAGCACCGGCAACGGTACGGAGCCGATGTCGAGCACCGCGTCATGGAATTTGCGGATATCGAATTTATCGCCGAGTTCCTTTTCCGCGAGTGCGCGTAACTCGAGAATTTTCAGCTCGCCAAGCTTGTAGCTGAGCGCCTGACCGGGCCAGGAAATGTAGCGGTCGACTTCGGTTTCCACTTCGTGTTCGCTGAGTGCGGTGTGGTCGGCGAGATACTTGATCGACTGCGCACGCGTCCAGCCCTCGTGATGGATGCCGGTGTCGATCACCAGCCGCGCGGCGCGCCACATGTCGTAACTTTCGCGGCCGAAGTCGTCGTAGGGCGTGCGATAGATGCCCATTTCCTTGCCCAGATATTCGCAATACAAGGCCCAGCCTTCGCCGTAGGCGGAAATGTATTGCTTGCGGAATTCCGGCAAGCCCTTTTGTTCCTCGACCAATTCACCTTGCAAGGCGTGGCCTGGCGCGGATTCGTGCAAGGTCAGCGCGGTCAGGTTGTACAGCGGGCGGGCGGGCAGGTCGTAGGTGTTCACCCAATAGGTGTGCGCGCTGCCGCGGCCAGCGGTCCAGAACGGCGCGATCGCCGCCGGCACCGGCTCGATGCCAAAACGGCCACGCGGCAGCAGACCGAAATATTGCGACAGTTTGCCGTCGACGCGTTTGGCGATCCACGAGGCATGCATCAGCAATTCGTCGGGGGTCTTGGCGTAGAACTGCGGATCGGTGCGCAGAAAATGCAGGAAGGCGGGCATGTCGCCCTTGTAGCCGGTCGCTTGCATCGACGCCTGCATTTCGGCGTCGATACGCGCGACTTCCTTCAGGCCGATTGCATGGATCGTTTCCGGATCGAGATCGAGCGTGGTGTATTCGCGGATCTGCTGGCGATAGAACGCTTTGCCATCGGGCAAGTCTTCGGCAGCAAGCGTGGTGCGCGCCCGCGTCATGTAGTCGTCGCGGAAAAACTTGAGCAGTTTCGCGTACGCGGGAATCACGCGCTCGCCGATCGCCTTGGCGCAATCGGCGCGGAGTTTTTCCTGTTCCGCCGCAGGCATCGTCGTCGGCAATTGCCGGAACGGTTTGTAGAAATCGCTGTCCTGCGGAGTTTTTACATTGATAAAAGTGGAAATGGATACATCGCGTCCGTCCAGCACTTCGCGCGGCACGGAAAATCCGCGCGCCAGTCCAGCACGCATATTGACGATATTTTCGTCGAAATAGCGCGGCACATCATTCAGGCGCGCGATGTAGGCTTGCGCGTGCTTGAGGTCCTTGATCGGCTGGTTGGCCATGAAGCCCAGATCCGACCAGAACTGCGAATCGCTGTTGAACGGCATTTCGTAACTGCGGAAGCGGATATCGGCAGCGAGATTTTCGATCTGCGGTTTATAGACTTCGTAGTTGACCTGGTTCTCGGCGGACAAGTCTTGCAGCGGAATCGCAGCGAGCTGGCGCAGCACGTCATTCCAGTATTTCAGCCGCGCGGTCTGCGACTTGGCATCGACCGCGGGCAAGCGATCGTCGTGCGCGCTGGCGGCACGATCCTCGTCGTCCATGCCGGGAAATTGTTCCTGCCGCCATTTCCACTCGGCGGTGTAGAGTGCGGTGAAACGCGCATCGGCCGAATCGCCATGCCGGGTATCCGCGTGGACTATTGTCGTCGTCATCGTCATTGCCACCAGCAGCAGGCTGCCCATCCAGAGTTTCATGCAGGATCCCCGATCACTCGTTCATGATCCCGTAATGATCGCACCTATTTGTCGCGGCGGGAGTGCCGATGGATGGGTCGCGTGTGCTGCCACCATCATTGCGACACTCAAGGCCGAGCAAACAACTCGCCCTGCGGCGTTGCCGGTCGCGGTGGCCGGAATAGCGACAAATCCAGTGTCACGTCGCGGCCGCGAGTCAATCCGTGGCGGCACTTGGCGATGGTGAAGCGTTGCTTGGTCAACTCGGCGAAAGCGCGCGCTTCAGGAACTGCGATTCGCAAGCCGGCTTGATTCGCTTTTAGTGTATTGCTATATTGATACACATGGACGCATCGATTCTGACCATTCAACCGGGTTCGCCCGAACCGATTTATCGCCAGATTGTGGAGCAGTTGCGGCGCCTGATCGCGGGCGGCCAATTGCGCGCTGGCGAACTGCTGCCCTCGGTGCGTGAGGTGGCCGGATTCCATGCGATCAATCCGATGACGGTGTCGCGCGCCTACGGTCTGGCCGAAAACGATGGCCTGCTCGAACGCCAGCGCGGCAAGGGCATGGTCGTCGCCACCAGCGACAACGCCAGCCACAACCAGGGCGCACGCCTGCGACTGCTCGAACCGCATCTGCAACAAGCCGCGCGCCACGCCCACGAACTCGAACTGCCCGCCGAAAAAGTGCTGCGGCGACTGCAACAATTACTGGAGGATTGATCGCAATGAGCGCCATGATTCGTGAACGGGAATCCGCCACCACTGCTGCGCTCGACGCAAGCGGATTGGTACATTGCTACGAAGGCAGCAACGCGCTGTGCGGCGTTGATCTGCGCCTGGAAGCGGGCAGCGTACTCGGCCTGATCGGACGCAACGGCGCGGGCAAATCCACCTTGATCCGCGCCATGCTCGGCCTGATCGAACCGCTGTCGGGTTCAGCCTTTGTACTTGGCGAACCGGCGCTGAAACTCAGCGATGCGGTGAAAGCGCGCATCGCCTACGTGCCGCAACAACCCGAAGCACTGGCGTGGCTGACGGCGACGCAGATGTTCGATTATCTGTCGCGCTTCTATCCGCGCTGGGATCGCGGTTTCGTTTTGCGGACGCTTGATCGTTGGCAGATTCCCGCCAATCGCGTGCTCGCCAAACTTTCACCGGGCGAACGCCAGCGTGTCGATCTGATCCGCGCCTTGGCATCGCAACCGGAACTGCTGGTGCTGGACGAACCCGCCGCCGCGCTGGACCCGGTCGCGCGCCGCGATCTGCTGCGCGAAGTCGCGTTGCGCGCAGGCGAGGCCGGCGCCACGGTATTGTTTTCCACGCATATCGTTTCCGATCTGGAACGCGTGGCTTCGGATATCGCGTTTCTGCATCAAGGCCGCCTGCTGCTGCACTGCCCGACAGACGACACCAAGGAGCGTTACGCACGCCTGTGGCTGCCTGCCAACGAAAGCGCGTCCGCGCCGGATGTTGCGCTCAGCCGGCACGGCCATCCCGATGGCAGCGTGAGTTTGGTGGTTGAGCGCGATGCCGGCGGCCGCTGGCCCAAGGCCGCCGAACTGCCCGGCGCGCGTATCGATGCGCTGGGTCTGGAAGATCTGTTCGTGGAGATTGCGGAATGAATCTCGTGCGCTGGTTGCTGCTGCCGTGGTGGGCGACAACGCGGGCGATGCAGATCGCAATCGGCGCGCTGTTGGGGCTGATCCTGCTCACGTTTGGCGCGATCGCCGTGTTCCACTATATCCAACACAGCAGCATGCCGGATTCTGCCGATATGCTCTCGATCATTAATTTGTTGGTCTGGGCCTTGCTGCTGCCAAACCTGCTCGTGCTCGCGCGCGACGCTCGCGCACTGCGTCTGCCCGCGCTGGAACGCGAAGCGGTGATCAGCCTCGGTGTTTACGCCATTCTGTTCATTGTCGCGCCCAGCCTGCTATTCAATCCGCCCGGATTCACCACCGCGCAGTTCATGCTGGCGCTGAGTTTATGCGCAGGCATCGGCATGGCGTATATGTGCCTGCCCGGATACTTCGCCTTGGTGATCGTGATTGGCTGGCTGTTGTACGACCATGCCGGTAAGGCATTGGGTTGGCCGCAAATCGGACAAGCCGGTTCCACGACATGGGTCCTGCCAACGCTGATCCTGTTGCTGTTGGCGATAGCCTGGAGCTGGCGCCGCGTCTTGCACAACGCGGTATCGGCATCAAGCTACAACGCGCCGATGATTCTCAAATTCCGCAATAACGCCTGGAACAATCGTAGTGCCGGCATCGGTAACAACGGTGGCAGCGCCATGATCCGTCAGCGCCCCAACTGGATGCTGTCACAACCGGATTTGCGCCGCTGCGGCCCTGAGTATCCACAACACAGTTTGCGTCTGGCCATGGGCGGAATGTTTATGCCGCTGACGGTGACCAGCCGACTGCGCCAGTGCGCTTTCTTCGTGCTGCCGAGTTTGCTGTTCGTCGCCGTGATGATGTTGCTGTCCCTGCAAAATCATCACGGCGACGGCGCGCTGTCGCTGTGGAAAGCCGGCGGTTTTGCGGCTCTCGTCTGGGGCGGTGGATTCGGCGCCAGCATGCTGGCGTTTGCTTGCCTGATGCAATTGGCAATGCGCTGGCGATCGGCCAATGCGGAACTACCCTTGCTCACCTTGTTGCCGGGGCTACCTGCCGGTGAGCGCGGCAAGCACGCTCTGTTACGCGCAATTCTGATCCCGGCGCTGCGCTGGCAGTTGGCGCTGTGGCTTGTGTTGCTATGCTGCATGATCGGCCTGCATCTGAGCAAGTCGTCGGATGTGTTTTTGCTGCTCACGCCGTTGGGTGCGATGGGCTTCACCATCGCGTTTGTCCTGCTTATCGTCGGCGGTAAACTGCCGCGGCCCTGGGCCAGCACTGCGCTCGGCATCTTCGGCTGCGTGCTGATCAATGTCAGCCTGTTCATTCCCGCGCTGAACGATACCAGCACGATGCGGATCGGCGGCGGCTCATTGCTGGAACTGCTCGCCGCCGCGTGGATCGTGCTCGGCAGCGTCCTGCTATGGCTGGGATACCGCGGCTGGAACGGCGTGGTGCAGCGGCGACATTTATTTCTGCCGAGCTGACCACACGCGGCTTCAATGCGCTGCGTACATCGCCATCACATCGCTTCGCAGCGCAGTCTGACTATCCAGTCGTGCGTAGAACATGTGGCCGCCGGGATATTCCTTGACCTGGACGCGATGCGCGTCGCCCATCATCGGCATCTGATCGACGATCAGCAGCGAGGCCATGAACGGGCAGGAGAGATCGTCCCAACCGTGCGCGATCAGCACGCGCAGCTTCGGGTCGATCGCGACCGATTGACGCAGTTCCTGCACCGAACCGCGTTCGCTGCCCTTGCGATCCCACAGGCGATTCACTTCGTAGCTGAGCGCGTTGTAGCGCGCGTCGAATTTCCAGCCGACGGTATGGGTGATGAAGTTGACCATCGCCGTGGTCGTCGGCGCGATGATCGAATCGAGCAGCGGATCGTTGGTACGCTGTTCCGGCGCAAACGGGAACGGATCCCATTCGGTGACGTTGGAATCGTAGCGACTGCCGAGCTTGCCTTCGCTGCGATAAACCTCACGCAGATACGCCTGCGTTTCCAGCCGGCCACCGGAGCGGCGCACGAAGGTGGGATCGAGTCCGGACAATTCGGTCACGCGCTTGACGATGCGATCGAGCGCCGCCGGATCGGAATGACCCTTGAGCAGATCGGTGACGTAATCGCCGCGGGTGTAGGCGATGATGCTGGCCATCGCCGCATCGGTGAGTTTGCCTTGGCGTTCCAGATTGGCCGCGGCGATGCTCGGCAGGGTCAGCATCCACGGCAGCGGTGACAGATCGCCGTTTTCCGATGCGCCGGGATCCAGATACGGCGACACCAGCACCACGCCATTCATCGCCACGCCGAGTTGCGTCTGCAAATAATGCGTGATGCGCGGGCCGCGAAAACCGCCGTAGCTTTCGCCAACCAGATATTTGCGCGACATCAGGCGATCGTTCTTGACCAGCCAGTCGTAAATGATGCGCGACAAATACTGGATGTCGGTATCAGTCGAATAGAAATCTTTTTTCGCTTCGTCCTCGGGCACACGCGCGCGGCTGAAACCGGTGCCGACCGGATCGATGAAAACGATATCGGTGAAATCCAGCCAGCTACCGGCGTTGTCGATCAGCGTGGCCGGATCGGAGGGGCTGTCGCCGGCGGTGCCGAATTTCACGCGTTTCGGCCCGATCGCGCCAAGATTCAGATACACCGACGAGGCGCCGGGGCCGCCATTGAGCGCGAAGGTGATCGGACGATCCTTGCCGGGCACGGTGTAGGCGATGAACATTACGTCGGCGGTGACCTTGCCCTTCGCATCGCGCACCGGCAACGAACCGACCGTTGCGTCGTAGTTCAGCGTCTTGCCGCCGATCTGCGCGGTTTGGTGCACGGTCTTGTCAGCCGGAAAGGGCGGCAGTTTGGCGAAGTCGCCGGCCTTGGCCGAATCGGTATCGTGAGAGGCGGGTTTCGCCGCATCGGCGGCGAGTACGGCGGGTGCGGACAAGGCGAGCGTCAAACA
Source organism: Rudaea sp. (assembly GCA_025451955.1). Lineage (GTDB taxonomy): Bacteria > Pseudomonadota > Gammaproteobacteria > Xanthomonadales > Rhodanobacteraceae > Rudaea. Next base: position 7,856 of record JANWJJ010000054.1, read on the forward strand.
CGCCGCGAACAGGGCAATCAAGGGGCGGGCGAACATACGGACTCTTCCTCGTCGGCAATCGCGCCAGATTAGCCCACCCAGACGTCAGCGGCGATATGCCGAAAGCAACGGATGCCGGCGAATCAGGGCGGCGACCGCGATATAGTCGTCGTCGCTGGCAAATTCTTTCCACCGCGAAGCTTGCACCAGAGCCTGCCCAGGAAGCGGAATATTTTCGGCACCAGCCAGATCACCAGGGCGAGGAACAACGCAAGCAAAACCAGAAACGCCAAGGGATGATGGAACACCAGCCACAGGCCGCCGAGCAGGATGCCGTCTTCGCCGAAGCTGGCGGTCCAGTTGCTGAAAGGTTCCGGCGAGGTATTGATCGCCGCGCGTGTGCCCATCTTGGCCAGATGCGTACCGCCGGTGATCGCACCGCCGAGAATTGCCGCGGCCATTTGCACATCCGGCGTCGCGTCGCCCATCGCGCCCCAGGCCAGCAGTGCGCCGATCGGAATGCGGATAAAAGTGTGGATCGAATCCCAGACCGAATCGAACCCCGGCACCTTGTCGGCGAGAAATTCGACCACCAGCATGATGCCGGACGCCACCAGCACGCCGTTGTGTTCGATCAGCAGCAAGTGATCGGGCAGGTGCACGTAACCGAAACGGCCGAGCAAGCCGACGATGAAGATCGCCGCGTACAAACGAATACCGCTGGCCCAGGCCAGGCCACCGGCGAGCGCAATCGATTGCAGGTTTTCCATCAAGGCTCCGCGGCTGCCGTGGCAGGAATTCGACGCGGCGATTCTACTCCCGCAAATCCTGATCTCGTCGCAAGGCCATCTGTTGGCGGTCGACTCAACCGATGGAGATCGTATTGAGCCTCGCCGTGCTCAGTCCCGGACGATGCCGATCGTGCGCAGCCACGCCTCGGCCAAATCGGGCCAGCCGGTAATCGGAAACTTCGTCCGCCGCAGACCAAATGCGTGCCCGCCGTGGGCGTACAGGTGCATCTCCGCCGGCACGCGCGCCTTCGCCAGCGCCACGTAGTAAACCAGCGCCTGGTTCACACCATCCACGTAGTCGTCTTCCGCCTGCACCAGAAACGTGGGTGGCGTGTTGCTGGAGACCGACACATTGGGATTCAACTTGTCATCATCGGTGGCGAGATGACCCGGATAGATAGGCATGGCGAAATCCGGGCGCGCACTTTCCTTGTCGGCTGCGTCCACCGACGCGTAGAGATGCCGGTCGAAGTTCGTGCTGATCTCTGCCACCAGAAACCCGCCCGCCGAGAACCCCAGCACGCCGACCTTGTGCGGATCGATATGCCACTGCGCGGCATGAAAACGCACCAGTCGCAGCGTTCGCTGCGCGTCCTGCAACGACGGCACTGACAGCGCGAAGTTGTGCGGACGGCAATCGCACTTCCAGACATAAGGCACACTTGGCACGCGATACTTCAGCAGGACGCAGGTAATGCCCTTCGCGGTCAGCCAGTCGCATACGTCTGTGCCTTCGAGATCGATGGCAAGAATCTGGAAGCCACCGCCCGGAATCACGACAACCGCCGCACCCGTGTTCTTTCCCGTGGGCGCATACATCGTCATCGTCGGCTGCGTGACGTTGGTCACCGACGTCACAGGCAGACCGCCAATCAAATCCTTCGTGTTCCGCGTTACCATTTCCGGCCCCGGTACCGGCTTCAAATCCGGCACCGCGCCTGGCCAAAGTGGTATCTGCGTGTGCCCGGCGGCGGGCTGCCAAACCATCGTCTTAGCATGGACGTTCCCGCATACCGCCAGCAGACACAGGCCAATTGACCACAGCTTCATGACGCTTCTCCGTTTTGGCGCTCGGCCAAGGCTATGCAATAAAGACAAATCCGCTGGAATCCCACTTTCCTATCCTGCATGCCGCCTCAGGCCTGCGGCGGCGGCTATCGTGGATTTTTTCGGGCAAGTTCGCTGTGGCGGCAAACGCTCGCGCGGAGAAAAAGTCTGTGGCAGCATGACGCATCGCCTGACTTCGGGGAACGACGATGCGTTGGATTCTGCTGGTGATCGCGATGTTCGGTTTCGGCCTGACTTTCTCGGCAAAGTCGCCGGGCCTGATGGGCATCGGTTTGTTGATCGGTTTCGTCAGCCTGTTCGCGGCCCTGTTTGCCTTCGCCGCCGCGCGCATCGCCGCCAATACGCAACCCGATACTGCGCTGCTCACCGACAAGGACGTGAGCGCCCTGCGCGCGAGTCTGCGCAAACCTGCCGCAGCGCAATCGCCCGGTCCGGATAAGGCGGCATCGCAATTCGCTGCACCGCACGATGGCTAATGCGCCGCATTCTGGTACACACACTGCCGTCGCAATGCGCGACCTCGACTGAGGAATCACGTTCATGGAAACCCAATCGCTCATCGTTTTTCTTGTCATCGGTGCCATCGCCGGCTGGATCGCCGGCCAGATCATGAAGGGCCGCGGCTTCGGGCTGATCGGCAACATCGTGGTCGGCATCGTCGGCGCCTTCGTCGCCGGTTGGTTGTTGCCGATGGCCGGCATCGCCATCGGCGGCGGCATCATTGCCTCCATCATCGACGCGGTGATCGGCGCGGTGATCTTGTTGTTCATCATCGGATTGATCAAGAAAGCTTGACGTTTTCCGCCGTCTGCAGATAGAAAAACCGGTCGCGCAAGCTGCCGGTTTTTTCGCCCTTGTCGCAACACTGGCGACGTTGCAATATCGATAGTCGCCATCAGCTTCCGCGGAGGTTTGCCATGTCGTCACTGCATCCGGTTCCCGCCGATTTCGCCGCGCGCAGTCGCATCCGCGCCGACGATTACGAAAAACTTTATGCCGAATCCGTGCGCGATTCCGCCGGCTTCTGGGGCCGCATCGGCAAGCGCCTGGATTGGAGCAAGCCGTATACGCAGGTGCGCGACGTTTCTTTCGACGCGAAGGACTTGCATATCCGCTGGTACGCCGACGGCGAATTGAATCTTTCCGCCAACTGCCTTGATCGGCACCTGACCACGCGTGGCGACAAGACCGCGATTCTCTGGGAAGGCGACGATCCGAGCGAATCGCGCGCGATCAGTTACCGCGAGTTGCACGCGCAAGTGTGTAAATGTGCAAACTTGCTCAAACATCTGGGCGTAAACAAGGGCGATCGCGTCTGCATTTATCTGCCGATGATTCCCGAAGCCGCGGTGGCCATGCTCGCCTGCGCGCGCATCGGTGCGGCGCATACCGTGGTGTTCGGCGGCTTTTCGCCGGATTCGCTGGCCGGACGCATTGCCGATTCCACATCGAAGCTTGTGATCACCGCCGATGAAGGCTTGCGCGGCGGCAAGAAAGTGCCACTCAAGATCAATGTCGATGAGGCCCTGACTCGGCCCGGCACGACCAGCGTCGAAACCGTGCTCGTGGTCAAGCGTACCGGTTCGCCGGTCGCCATGCAGGCGCCGCGCGACCGTTGGTGGGATGCGCTGATGGCTGCACAAAGCGCCGACTGCGCGCCGACGCCGGTGAATGCCGAGCACCCCTTATTCATTTTGTATACCTCGGGTTCCACCGGCAAACCCAAGGGTGTGCTGCACACGACCGGCGGCTATGGCGTGTTTGTCGCCTACACCCACGAAGCCGTGTTCGATCTGCGCGAGGACGACATCTACTGGTGCACCGCCGACGTCGGCTGGGTCACCGGTCACAGCTATATCGTCTACGGCCCACTGGCCAATGGCGCGACCTCGCTGATGTTCGAGGGCGTGCCGAACTATCCGGACTCGGGCCGTTTCTGGCAGGTGATCGACAAGCACAAGGTGACGCTGTTCTACACCGCGCCGACTGCGATCCGCGCGCTGATGCGCGAGGGCGAAGCGCCGGTGAAGAAATGGAAACGGACGTCTTTACGTCTGCTCGGCAGCGTCGGCGAGCCGATCAATCCGGAAGCCTGGGAATGGTACTGGCGCGTGGTCGGCGATGGCCGTTGCCCGGTCGTGGACACCTGGTGGCAGACCGAAACCGGCGGCATTCTGATCTCGCCGCTACCCGGCGCGATCGCGCAAAAGCCGGGTTCAGCGACCAAGCCGTTCTTCGGCATCCAGCCGGCCATCGTCAATGCCGATGGCAAGCATCTCGACGGCGAAGCCGAGGGCAACCTGGTGTTGCTCGATTCCTGGCCGGGCATGATGCGCACAGTTTATGGCGACCATCAGCGTTTTGTTGACACCTATTTCAAAACCTATCCCGGCACGTATTTCACCGGCGATGGCGCGCGCCGCGATGCCGACGGTTATTACTGGATCACCGGTCGCGTCGACGACGTGATCAACGTCTCTGGCCATCGGCTCGGCACCGCGGAAGTCGAAAGCGCCTTGGTCGCGCACACCAAAGTCGCCGAAGCCGCCGTCGTCGGATGCCCGCACGACATCAAGGGGCAAGGCATCTACGCCTTCGTGACCCTGAAAGCCGGCGTGACCGCCGACGACGCGCTGCGCAAGGAACTCATCGCACAAGTGCGCCACGAAATCGGCCCGATCGCCACGCCGGATTATCTGCAATGGGCGCCGGCACTGCCGAAGACGCGCTCGGGCAAGATCATGCGCCGCATCCTGCGCAAGATCGCCGAGAATCAGCCGGATCAACTGGGCGATATCTCCACTCTGGCGGATCCGTCGGTGGTGAAGTACCTGGTGGATACACGGTTGGTAAAGTGATTTTGCCCGCGCTGACGCCCGCGGATTTCACAACAGCAACGTCGCCGCAAATATTAGTGGATCACGAAATCCACTTGTGGTTTTTTCCACAATGGAAGACCGCACTATCTGGCGTCGCCGAATCGGCAGCGATGTGCCGACTTCTGGCCGCTTATCTTTGCGTGGACGCCGCGACGTTGCGCATCGAGCGCGGCGAACACGGCAAGCCGCGACTTGCTTCCGCGCACACGCTCGAATTCAATCTGTCGCATAGCGGCGACGCCTTGTTGCTTGGCGTGAGCCGCAATCTGCCGCTGGGCGTGGATCTGGAAGCGCCGCGGCGGGTTCGGCCGGTACGCGAACTGGCACGGCGATTTTTCGATCCCGACGAAGCGGCGGCGCTCACGGCCCTGCCCGAGGCCATGCAACAAGGCGCTTTTTTGCGCCTGTGGACAGCCAAGGAAGCGGCGCTCAAGGCACACGGCCGTGGCATCGGTTTTGGCTTGCATCGCATCGCATTCGAACTGGATGCGGCCGGTGATATCGTCGGTCTGCGCGCCGACGATTCACCCGCGCCGTGGCAAATTGTGCAACTGCGGCCGAGTCCGTCGCACATCGGCGCGCTGGCCTGGCAAGGTCCGCCATGCACTGTACGGGCGTTCATCGCACTGGAGCCGTGACCCTCGGCCATTGCTCCGCGCCGGCATTCGGGCTAAGTTTCAAGCCTTAAGCGCGAGGCGATCCGGAATGTGGAAGCTGTTGCGTAATCTTGCGCTCGCCGCGATTCTGCTCGCGGGCGCGCTGAAACTGCTGGCCTGGTATGCCGTCGGCCAGGACGCCCAGCGCGTGGTCGCCACGCTGGCGCCCTATGCGCAAGTGAAATACAGCGGTCTTTCCGCCGGACTGGATGGCGGCGTCGGCCTGAACGATGTCGTGGTTATCCGGAACGCCACGCACGCGCAGTACCAAGCCGATCGCGTGGTGCTGGATTCACCCGGGCTGCTTTGGCTGCTCAAACATGCCCTGCTGCACGACAATACCCCGCCGGCCCAATTCGGCGTGTCGATCCGGGGTTTGAAATTACCGGCCAAGCTGCCTTGGCTGGACCCGCACTGGCTGAATCCGGTGACGGTGGTGCCATTCGAATCCCTGGGTTGCGGCAGCGCGCCGTTTACTTCCGCCGATTACGCGCGCATGGGCGTCACCGGCGGCACGCCGACCGAACGCGTCGAATATCATTACGACGACGCGGCGAAAACCCTGGACCTGACCCTGACCCTGTCAGCGCCCGCCTACGCAAACCTGGTACTCGACGCCGAATTTCGCCGCTTCGATCCGCGCACCCTATCATCATCGGCTTTTCTGGACACGCTGCATATCGATCAATTATCTGCCGATTACACCGATCTCGATTATCTGCATCGGCGCAACGCGTTTTGCGCGCAACGCGATGGAATTGCGCCGCCGCAGTTCATCCAGCGTCATCTGGACGCCGTGCAGGATTTGCTCAAACCGCACGGCATCGTGGCCAGCGCCGAAGTGCTCAAACTTTACCGGCAACTGATCGAGCAGGGCGGCCAGGTCAGCTTGCTGAGCTTGCCCAGCAGCAATTTTTCCGTCGCCGCCTGGCGCACCAGCACAGCGGACGATTTGTTGCGCCAGCTCAACGTCACCGCGCGGTATCGCGATACCCCGCCGGTCATGTTCCGGCTGAGTTTCGCGCCGGCACCGGAGCCAGATACCGATCTGACCGTGGCAGAAACGCAGGCCGCCACCGGCGCAGCCGTCGTGGCCGTGCCAACGCAGACGCCCGCGTCCGCGCCAACGCCAGTACTTCCGTCGCCAACGACAACGCCCGCAAACACTGGCACTGCGTCTGCGGCAAAGCCACTACCGATTCCCGCAAAACCTGCATCCGATATGCCATCGGAAGCGCCCAGGACTTCGCCACCGCTTTCGCGAGACAGTCTGGGTTTGCACGGGCTGGATCGTGCTGAGGCAAAATTGGCGCCGCCGCCACCGCCCGCACGCGTGGAGCTGCCCGCGATTCAAGCGCATCCGCCCGAATTTGCTTCCAGCGCACCGCCGGCGGCGAATTCGACCCTGGCCCTGGTCTGGAAACCGACCATCGAACGTCTGCCCGAGGCCGCTCCCGAGCAGCACGATTATTCCGTGATCGATTACGCCAGCCTCAAAGGTCTGCAAGGCCGGCGCGTGCGCCTGATCACCGAGGGCGGCAAGAAGGTCGAAGGCGAACTGCTCGCCGCCGACGACAGCGGCGTGGAGTTGCGCGTGAACCGCCCGGGCGGCGACGCACAGTTCGTCGTTCCCCGATCCCGCATCCGTCAGATACAGCTTCCGCGTTACTCATCATCGCCAATGTAATTGTGACCGCCACGCTTGCGACGAAAACGGACGCCGCCGCGTCCAGTAAGCCAATGGATGACTTATGCAGCCCGACTGCTGGATTCGCCCAGCCGGTGGCGGCAATGACCTTGTCACGGGCGCGGCGTGGCGACATGCCGGCGTTCGCGCAGATTTACCGCTGTTTCGGTCATGCCTGTTTTCAGTTGGCGCTGCGCATGCTCGGGCAACGTCAACCAGCCGAAGATGTAGTGCAAGAGGTGTTTCTGAAAATGATGGGTTCCATTCGCAGTTATCGCGGCGACGCACCGTTCGGGGCATGGCTCAAGCGCATGACCGTGAACGCGTGCATTGACCAGTTGCGGCGCCAGCGGCACGGCACGGTCATGGATGCGGAAGCGCTGTTCGCGCAGACATCGGCCAGCGAAACCGAACCGGCCGATCTGGTCGACGTGAATTCCCTGCTTGCGCAGTTGCCAGCGCAGGCGCGCGCCGTGTTGGTGCTGCACGAACTCGAAGGCTATACCCATGCCGAACTGGCCGTGTTGTTCGGCCAGAGCGAAAGCTATTCCAAATCCATCCTGGCACGCGCGCTCAAGCAATTGAACCGGTTAACCGCGCCGTCAGCGCTGCCACAGGATTCGACATGTCTGGCCAAACCGTGAATTTCCGCGATATCGTGCAACGCGTGCCAGCGGCGACGGACGATATCGCGCCGGTGGACTTGTGGCCGCGAATTGCCGCTGCGCATCTGCGGCGTCGACGTCAGCGTCGATTGGGCCTGACCGGCGCCGGACTGGCCTTGGCAGCGGGATTGGCGGTGGCCATACTCATTCCGGCATTGCGGTCGCCCGACAATGCAGCCGCGATCGACTGGCAGGCACGTGCACAGGCGCTGGAGATGCAGATCGACACGCTGCCCATGCCCAGCGCTGGAGAAGGCTCGGTCGCGCGCACTACCGTATCCGAAATCGCCCGTATCGACCGCGACTTGCAGGCCGCCTACGATCGCGGCGGTGCAAAAAATATTCTTGTACCTTTGTGGAAACGCCGCAGCGAACTGCTCGACAACTTGTTGGTCGAGCGCCAGCAACAAAACACCCAGGCCCGTATCTGAGGCAATACCATGACTACACGAATCGCACTTTCGATCCTCTTGCTCACTTGTTCCATCGCTGCGCAGGCCGCGACTGACACCTCGGCTCCGGCCGCATCGAACACGGCGGCGAGCGCATCCGCGCGCGTGGTTTCCGATTTCGGCATCCTGGTCGATTCCGCCAACGCGCAGCAGGCACGCGATGGTTTGCGCGTACTCGCCGCGACACCCGGCAGCCCTGCCGACGAACTCGGTCTGCGTCCGGGCGATCTGCTGGTCGATGTCAACGGAACCTCGCTGCGCAATCTCGGCGCCGATGCCGACGGACGCGCCCTGGCCGCCACGGTTCTGAAATCCCGCCTTGGCGATGTGTCCGACACCGTTCCGCTGCGCCTGCAGGTGGTACGCGACGGCGTCACCCTGGTCACGAACCTGCCGGTGCGCGGAGGCGCCTTGCCGACCCTGGGCGGCGAACTCGCCGCGGCCAGCATGGCGTCGATCGCGAATGATCCGGCCGCGCCGGTAACGACTGCCGGTTGCGGCAGGATCAGCACATTCGACGTGGCGCCACGCAACGAACACATGTACCACGCGATCATTCTGTTGTTGGACGGAACGACGCCCGGTCCGAGCGGGCAAAAAAATTATCGCGTTGCCGCCGGTGAACACCATCTGCTCGTCGCCGAAGACATTCCCACCTTGCAGATGGGCGTGGGTGAAATCGCGACGCTTCGACGCGATACCAAGAAAGCGCTGACGGTCATCGTCAAACCAAACACGCTGGTGATGATCGCTGCGCAATTGCATCCCGACAAGGCTACGGAATTTTCCACCGGCGCTTATTGGGATCCGGTGGCCTGGCGCGAAATACCGCAAGCGTGTCCGTGATACGGAACTTTTGCGCTCGCGCGTCGTCTCAATTCACACACTCCCCACAGGATGCTGACGCCACAAGGATGTGGCGATACCGGATTTTGTAATCCGCTCGCATCAATCACGCAAATCTATGCGTTATCCTCCGCGGAGTGGACCCGCCGGAGCGACCGTTCTGATCAGATCGCTTTTTATTCTCGCACTCGCCGCCGCGTTCGGCCCGGCATTTGCCGCACCGATGGCCACGGATACCTATCGGCACGTCATCGAGCAAGGTGTCGCTCGCGGCGCATATCAGAGTGTGGCAGTCGGCTGGATCGACGGCGCGCAGCACGAAACCTGGTTCTTCGGCCGAGCGATCAAACCGGACGCCGACAGCACATTCGAGATCGGCGCGGTTACCGAAGTTTTCACCGGTCTGCTGCTCGCACAAGCCGCCTACGAGGGCAAACTGCGTCTGCAAACGCCGATTAGCGAATTGCTGCCCAAGGGTTTCCCATTCACCGATCCTGCGATGGGCGCGATCACGTTGCAGGATCTGGCCAGCCATCATTCCGGCCTGCCTGCGTTGCCGCCCAATCTGATGCCCGGCGCCATCGACGATCCCTACGCGGATTATTCCGAGACGGATCTGCTCGACTTCCTGGCCAACGATCACCTGCAGTCAGCGCCGGGCAACTTCGCCTATACACCGCTCGATGCCGGTTTGCTCGGCTATTTGCTCGGTCATGTCTACGGCGCGAGTTACGCGAACGTGTTACAGACAAAAATCCTGGCGCCACTGGGAATCAGGCATACCGGTTTCGATGACGGCGGCAGCCTGTTGCCCGGTTACGCTCGCGGCGGGCCTGCCGCACACTGGCATTTCAGCGCGCTTGCCGGCAGCGCCGGCTTGCGCTCGAGTCTGGGGGACCTGCTCGTTTTTCTGCAAAGCAATCTGCGTCCCGAGTCTTCGCCGTTGCGCGCCGCATTATTGCTTGCACGCCAGCCACACGCCTTTTCGTCAACGCAGGAATACGGACTTGGCTGGAATATCGTCGAAGTCGGCGATGCGGAACAAACGTGGCCGCTGATTTGGCGCGCGAGCGAAACGGCGGGGTTTTCCACATTTATAGGTTTTCGCACCGATCAGCAACAGGCGCTGGTGTTGCTGGCCAATTCCGCCCAGGATCTGAGCGCACTCGGCATGGCGTGGTTGCAGCAACGCTCGCCGCCACCGTTGCCGGCGGCGCCGGCGGCGCCACCAAGTGCGGAGGAACTCGCGCAGTATCCCGGTTTGTATCAGGTCCGCGACGGCGCGGAAATCATCGTCCGCCTGGGCAAGCACGGCTTGAATGCGCAGTTGCGAGGCCAGCCTGCCGTGCCACTGTTTGCTGATGCCGAGGATGTCTTCGACGCCGGTGTAGAAGGCCTTGCCATTTCCTTCCAGCGCGAAGCCGGCGTGGTCACAAGCATGGTCGTGAATCATTCCGGCACCAATTTTCTGGCCCACCGATTGAGCGCACATGCGCCGCTTATCCCGCGCACGCCGATCGCATTGGATCGCAAATCCTTGTCTGTTTACGTCGGCGATTATCGCCTTGACGGCGAGAATCTGCTGCGCATCGGAATCCATGCGAGCGCACTCAATTTGCAAATGAGCGGGCGGGCGGCGCTGCCACTATTGGCTTTCGCCCCCGACCATTTTGCCGACGCCGACGGCAGTTGTGATCTTGTGTTCCAGCGCGACGCCTTCGGCAAGGTCATTGCGCTCAAGCTCGATCTGGCTGGCGACGAACGCACTGCACTTCGTGCGCATTGGCATGCTCCGGTGCCGCTCGCCAAGTAGCCGTCAGCGCTGCAACTGTCAGTGATGTAGCCGTCTGCGATTCCATTTCGTATGCTGCGTGTTGATTCTGCTTTGCCTGGTGCGGCCATGACCCTGCTTAGTATCAACGTCAACAAGATCGCGGTGCTGCGGAATTCGCGCGGTGGCGATGCGCCTGATGTCGGCGCTGTCGCGGCTGCGTGTATTGGCGCAGGCGCGGGTGGTATCACGGTGCACCCACGCCCGGATCGCCGGCATATCCGTCCGGATGATGTGCGCGCGCTGGCCTGTCTTTGCGCCGGACATGCGGAATTTAATATCGAAGGCAATGGCTTCGCTCCGGCTCGCGATGGCTATCCGGGTTTGCTCGCGCTGGTGACTGAAGTACGTCCGACTCAATGCACCCTGGTGCCGGATGGAGATAACCAGATCACGTCCGATCACGGTTTCGACCTGCGCGCGGATGGCCCGCGTTTGCGCCGATTGATCGCCGAGTTAAGGGCGTGCGGCTGCCGCGTGAGTCTTTTCGTGGATGCGGATGCTGCCGATATCGGGCGTGCCGCCGATCTGGGCGCCGAGCGTGTGGAAATTTATACCGGGCCGTATGCCGCCGCATTCGCACAGGGCGATTATCAGCGCGAGTTGACTGCGTGCGCGGACGCCGCCACGCGTGCCCGCGCCGCCGGCTTGTCCGTGAATGCAGGGCACGACTTGAACCAGGCGAATCTCGGCGCGTTCAAGGCGGCGATTCCTTTTCTCGCCGAGGTTTCCATTGGCCACGCCTTGATCAGCGAAGCGCTGTATGCCGGTCTGGCGCCCACAGTGCGGGCCTACCTGAAAATTCTTGCGCCCTGAGACGCAAAAACGCCGCGTTTCCGCGGCGTCGTCTGCATGCCGCCGACTTTGCGGCTACTGATCGGCCGAGACGAACCCGATCTTGACCATACCGGCATTTTTCGCGTCGGCCATCACGGTGGCGACCAGCTGATACTTCGTGGTCTTGTCGGCCTTGATGTTGAGTTCCGGTTGCGGATCTTTCTGCGCCGTCACGCGCAATTGCGCCTGCAGTGCTTCTTCCGTGATCGGCTCATCGTTCCAATACAGCTGCCCGGTCGCCTTGACCGACAGGCCAATCGGCTCCGGTGGATTGGGCGGCGGCGGTTGTGTGGTGGGCTGCGGCAGATCGATCTTGATTTTGTGCGACAGCATCGGCACCGTGATCATGAAAATGATCAGCAATACCAGCATCACGTCGACGAGCGGCGTGACGTTGATTTCCGACATCGGACCACTGCCACCGCCTGAACTGAATGCCATCTTTGCTACCTCTGCTCGACCGTATCGCCGCGTCTGCGCGGCAACCGGCCTTTACGGACTGGAAGGACTGCTCGCCTGGGTGATGAACCCGAGCTTGATCATGCCGGCCGCCTTGGCGTCGCCCATCACCGTCGACACCAATTGGTATTCGGTATCCCGATCGGCGCGGATCTGCAATTCCGGCTGCGGCGTGCGTTGTGCGGCGACGGCCATCTTCGCCTGCATCGCCGCCTCCGTCACGGGTTCGTCGTCCCAATACAGGTCGCCGGTATCCTTGACCGAAAGCGTGATCGGTTGATTCGCCGCCTCATCGGGCGGCTTGTCCAAGGTGGCGATCGGCAACTCGATCTTGATCTTGTGCGCGGCCAAGGGCGCCGTGATCATGAAGATGATCAGCAGTACCAACATCACGTCGACGAGCGGCGTGACGTTGATTTCCGCCATCACCCCGCCGCTCTCGCCACCGGAACTGAACGCCATGACTTACTTCCTTGCGCCGCCCGCACCGGGCTTCGGCGGCGTTGCCACGGTCGAGGCCGCACCCGAATCCACGCGTGCGCCAGTGGCGAAGAAATCGTGCAGGTCATGCGCGAACTCGTCGAACTGGGCATTGGTCACGCGGTTGGCGCGAACGAAGAAGTTGTAGGCCAGCACGGCGGGGATCGCCACGCCCAGACCGATCGCGGTCATGATCAGTGCTTCGCCGACCGGGCCGGCAACGGTTTCGATGCCGGCATTGCCGGACGCGCCGATACGGATCAAGGCGTGATAGATGCCCCACACGGTGCCGAGCAGGCCGAGGAACGGTGCGGTCGAGCCGGTGGTTGCGAGCCAGGTCAGGCCGCCTTCGAGGCGCGCGCTTTCGTGGGCGACGCCTTGACGCAGGGCGCGGTCGATGAATTCGGAGCGGTTCAGCGCTTCGACCATGCGGCTGCCTTCATGGCGTTGATGATGCGCGGCAGCGGAGGCGCATTCGAGTGCAATCTTGGAGAACGGCTCCCATTTGGGCTGCTCTTCCATCGTCCGCACCGCTTCCTGCGCCGAACTGGTTTCCCAGAACACATGACGCACACGCGCTGAACGCGCGCGGATCGCAATGGCACGCCAAGCGTTGATGACGATGAAGAACCACGAGCCCACCGACATGACAACCAGGACCCAGAACACGGCAAAGCCGAGTACGTCGAAGTTGTGGATCAGATGGTCGAAGCCCATCTGCGACAGTGCAGCGGCATCACTGTGGCCTGCGGGCGACATGCCCGCCGGTGCTGCCGTGACCGCAGCGGCGGCATCCGTCGGCGGAGGTACGCTGCCTGGCGCGGCAGGTTGAGTCGAAGCTGCATCTTGTTGCATAACGCTACCTTTGTGTGGAGGCTCAGAGTGTTACTCGTACCGGCAAGTCGCTGCCCGCCGGGCCATCATAGTTCATTCAAGTTGAAATCAAACGGTACCAAGGCATAGCCCTCGTAGGGTCTGCCGTTGTGCATGCCCGGATTGAACGTCCAGGTTTTCACTGCAGCAATCGCGGCCTGATCCAGTTCGCGGAACCCGCTGGATTTCTGCACCGTGATGTCCTTCGGCGATCCATCCAGCGCGATTAGCACCTTCAGTATCACTTTGCCGGTGTGATGCTCGCGCATCGCTTGTACCGGATAGCGCGGCGGCCGCATCTTGCGGTAGCTGATGTTCTCGCTCGGCGCGATATCCTGCGGCGGTGCGGGCGGCGCGGGTGGTGCCGGCGGCGGTGCGGGGGTCGACATCGGCGTCGCCTCTTCGGTCACCACTTGCGGCGGCGGCGGCGGCGGCGCAACCGGCGGCGGCTTGATTTTTTCGATGATCTTCGGCGGCGGCTTTTTCGGCGGTTCCGGCGGCGGCGGCGGCGGCGGCGGTGGTGGTGGTGGTGGCTCGATGAACTCGACCGTCACCACGTTATCTTTCACCTTGTCCTTGGCGTGCGGCGGCGCCACGGGCGCCAGCAACATCATGATCGCGAACGCGTGCAACGCGAACGTGGCGGCCAAGCCAATGGTGCGTTTCCAGTTGAATGGCTCGCTTGGATCTTGGTATGCGTCGGACGCCATCAGATTGAACCAGTGTCTATGAACGGTTACGTGTTGAGCAGGGGTCGTGAATCACGTTTCAGGCCTCTGCGGGGAAGTCGAGCTTTCGACGGAAAGCGGGCTAAGTTACACCAGCGTCCGGTTTTTGTATAGATACTCTAATACCAAACAAATCTACGCGCCTACTTTTTCTTGGCCGACACTTTACTGAGTTCCTGCGCGGCTTCATCGCGTGTTTCCGAATCCTGTTGCGCTTGCTGAAATGCGGCTTTCGCCGCGGCTTTGTCGCCGAGACCCAAATTGAGTTTGCCGAGCAGCAAGTAGGCCTTGCCTTTATGGGTTACGCCTCGCGAAATCGCTTTTTGCACCGCGCTTTTGGCCGCCGCCCATTCCTGCTGCGAACCGAGAATTTCGCCGCGACGGTAGTCGATATCGCCGTTGGCAGCCAGCGGTGATGCCTTGGCGTAGGCCGCGAGCGCCTTGTCTTCCTGTTGTCCGATCAGATACGAATCGCCAACCAGTTTGTAATTGTCGGCGGTCGCCTTGACAGCGCCTTTGTTCAGGCCTTCCATCAGCACATCCGCGCCCTTGAGAGCGGTTGCCGGCTTGTCGCTATTCTGGCCGATGCTGGCGTAGAACTTTGCCGCGGTGACGTAGTCTTCCTCATCCGTCAGCAACCCTTGAGCTTGCTCACGATCAAGTAGCGCAAGCGCTTTGTCATTCGCATTGGACTGCTGATAGACGACCAAGGCATTGTGAATCAATTTCTTGTTGGTCGGATCCTTGGCGAGCTCTTGCTCGATCACACTGGCGGCCTGCGACCCCTGGCCGCTTTCGGCATAGCTTGCCATCAGGATGCTGTTCCACGAATCCTTGGGTTTGTCGGTAAGCGATTGCGCTTTCTTGATGGCGGCAATGGCCTCCGGATACTTCTTCAGGCGGTAGTAGATATTGCCTTCGATCGCATACGAATCGGCGGATTCACGCTTGCCCTGGTCACGCCAGATCTTGAGCTCGTCCAGCGCTGGCTGGTATTGCTCGTCGGCCACGTAAGCACTGACCATGTTGAACATCGAGTCGAAATACGCATCGTTGGGTACCGAATTCAGCTCGAGCAGCTGTTTGTACTCGACGATTGCGCCCTTGTAATCCTGAGCGTTGAATTTCAGGTTCGCCATACCTTCCAGAGCGATACCCTTTGCATACTTGCTCTTGCTCGTGTCCAGGACTTTCTGCAATTCGGTCTGCGCCTTGGCGTCGTCGCCGGAATTGAGTGCGTCCAAGCCTTGCTGCAAGGCTTTCTGGTCGGCGCTGCTACTCAGATCGTTTTTTGGCGCCGTGCGCGTCGCATTCGGATATTCGGTCTTTTCCTCTTTCTTGGCCGATGCATTGAAACTGGCCACAGCAAACAACAAGGCCACGCTCGCACACATCAGGCCCTGAATCCAACCGCGGCTCTTCATCGTCATGCCCTTCGTCGTCATGCCCTTCGTCGTCATGCTCTTCATTGCCGTGCTCTTCATGGCCGTGATGTACTCCTGGAAATTTCCGTCATCAGTTGAGACGCAGCATCGTGCCAGTCGAGGTTAACCTTGCTGCGCGCCAAGCTCAAGCTGCCAGCGCACAATCGCGCCGAAACAACCGTTTACACATCCAGATTGCCGACCTGCAACGCATTCTGTTCGATGAAATCCCGGCGTGGCTCAACCACATCGCCCATCAGGGTCGAGAAAATCTGATCCGCCGCTACCGCATCCTCGATGCTGACTTGCAACAATCGACGCGTCTCCGGATTCACCGTGGTCTCCCACAGTTGCTCCGGATTCATTTCGCCCAGGCCCTTGAAGCGCTGAATCGTGCGGCCTTTTTTGGCCTGTTCCAGCAACCAGGCGTCGGCATCGGCGAAGCGCGTAACGCTGCTGCTCGCGTTATCGCGACGGATCTCCGCGCCGCTCTGAACCAGTCCATCAAGCGTCAGGGCGATGTCGCGGATAGGCTTGAAATCGCCACCGGCAAAAAACGCCGACGGCAATACTTGGGTGCTGCGCAAGCCATGATGATCGCGTTCGATCACCAGTGCCGGCGGATGCTCGGCGGTCGCTGCGCGCAGATGCAGGCGGTAGAGCGGCTTGCCCAAACCTTTGGCGTTGATCTTGCCAGCCAGTCGCGCGATCCACGCTTCCAGAACTTGCGGCTGCTGCCATTGCTCGGGCAGCGGCGACGCAATATCCGTCATCGCTTCGAGAACCGTGCTATCGCAACGCTGGCCAAGCCGCGCCATTTGCGCGATGGCGACGTGATAATCGAGCAACAGGCGCTCGAGCGCCGCGCCACGCAATGGCGGAGCATCGGCGCTGTAGCGGAACTCCGCGCCCTCGACGGCATTGGCAATCAGATAGGCGTTCAATGCGGCATCGTCTTTGAGATACAACTCCTGCTTGCCCTGCTTGAGCTTGTACAACGGCGGCAGGCCGATGTAGATGTAGCCGCGGTCGATCAGTTCGGGCATTTGCCGATAGAAGAACGTCAGCAACAGGGTGCGGATGTGCGAACCGTCGACATCGGCGTCGGTCATGATGATGATGCGGTGATAGCGCAGCTTGTCGATGTTGAACTCGTCCTTGCCGATGCCGCAGCCGAGCGCCGTGATCAGCGTGCCGACTTCGGCAGAAGACAACATTTTATCAAAGCGCGCTTTTTCCACATTTAAAATTTTACCCTTGAGCGGCAATACGGCCTGGTATTTGCGGTTGCGGCCTTGCTTGGCCGAACCGCCGGCGGAATCGCCCTCGACAATGAACAATTCCGATAACGCCGGATCTTTTTCCTGGCAGTCGGCAAGCTTGCCGGGCAGGCCAGCGATGTCGAGCGCGCCCTTGCGCCGGGTCATGTCGCGCGCCTTGCGCGCCGCCTCGCGCGCACGCGCGGCATCGACCACCTTGGCCGCGATCGCCCGCGCCGCCGCCGGATTCTCCAGCAGGAATTCTTCAAGCTTGGCGTTGATGATCGACTCGACCGTGCCCTTGATCTCGCTCGATACCAGCTTGTCCTTGGTCTGCGAGGAGAATTTCGGGTCGTGCATCTTGACCGAGAGCACGGCAATCAGGCCTTCGCGCATATCGTCGCCGGTCAGCGCGATCTTGGCCGACTTCAACAGATTGCTGGCTTCGATGTAATTGCCCAAGGTGCGCGTGAGCGCGGCGCGGAAACCGGACAGATGTGAACCGCCATCCTTCTGCGGGATGTTGTTGGTAAAGCAGAACACAGTTTCCTGATAGGCATCGGTCCACTGCATGGCGACATCCACCGTGGTGCCCTCTTGCGTGGCGCTAAGCGAAATCACATTCGGGTGCAATGGCGTCTTGAGCTGGGCCAGGTGTTCGACGAACGAGCGAATGCCGCCTTCATACTGAAAGATGTCGCTTCTGCCGACGCGCTCGTCGATCAGCTCAATCTTGACGCCGGAATTCAAAAACGACAGTTCTCTCAAGCGCTTGGCGAGGATGTCGTAGTGAAACTCGATGTTGGAAAAAGTCGCCAAGCTGGGGATGAACCGCACCGTGGTGCCGCGCCGGGATGAAGCTCCCAGTCGTTTCAGTGGATACAGCGGCTCGCCCAAATGATATTCCTGCTGATGCTCGTAGCCGTCGCGGTCGATGGTTAGCCACAGATGATCCGACAGTGCGTTGACCACCGACACGCCGACACCGTGCAGACCACCCGATACCTTGTAGGAATTGTCGTCAAACTTGCCGCCGGCGTGCAGTACCGTCATGACGACTTCGGCGGTCGATCTACCCTCTTCATGCATGTCCACCGGAATGCCGCGGCCGTTATCGGACACACTCGCCGAACCATCGGCATGAACAGTGACGACCACGTGGTCGCAATAACCAGCCAGCGCTTCATCGATGGCGTTGTCGACGACCTCGAACACCATGTGGTGCAATCCGGTGCCGTCATCGGTATCGCCGATGTACATGCCCGGCCGTTTGCGTACTGCCTCCAAGCCCTTCAGGACCTTGATGTTGCTGGCGTCGTAATGATCCTGCGCTGAGTTTGATTGAGTCATCCGGGTCACATTGATGGATTCGGGGGCAGCAGACACAGGAACTATGCGGCTGCGTGCCGCCGATTATAGCAAGCTGCGCACCTCACCATGTTCCACATGGAACACGCGAACCGGTGCGTCGGTATGCCGCAGACAGTCCGGCACATTGATGCCTGAGATAAGGGCTTGTGCGCCGCTGTCGCGCAGCATTTTTACGACTCGTTGTTGGTGTTCCGCATCCAGTTCCGATGCCAGGTCATCCAGCGCGATGACCGGCCATTCCCCGCACGCCTGGGCGTAGAGCGCGGCTTGCGCCAGCACACAGGCCAAAGCGCAGGCTTTCTCCTGACCACGCGACAAATGTTCCCGCTGCGGGGCCTCGACGAAGCGAATGCTCCAGTCGGCACGATGCGGACCGCGCGTGGTGTGCCCGCGCGCGCGATCTTGTGCACGTGTTCGCCGTAACGCTTCGTCCAGCGAAACTTCATCCGGCCAACCCGACGCAAACGACACGGTGGCCTGGCCGAGTTCGGGCAAGTAATCCGCCAGTCCGGATACCAGCAATGGCGCGTAACGAGTGAAATAATCCCGGCGCAATTTTCCCAGAGGCTCGGCAGCACGACTCAAGGCAGCATCCCAAAGATCCAGCTCTGACTCGCCGGCTCCCTGTTTGAGCAAGGTGTTGCGTTGTCGCAAGGCGCGACGGTATTGGCGCGAACAGGCCAGAAAATCCGGTTCCACGTGAAACACGCCCCAATCGAGAAAGCGGCGACGCGACTCGCTGCCTCCAGAAATAAGTTCGTGACTGCCCGGATCGAAACACACGAGCGCGAATTCGCGCAGCATGCTGCCAAGATTGACGGCGCGGTCGTTGTGAATTTTCGCTTCCCAGGCGCCGTTTTGACGAGCCAAGCCGATTTGCATTGTTCCGGCGCGGCGTTCGATGCGCGCGAAAAGTGACATTTGCTCAGCACCGCGACGCACCAGCGTATCGCTCGGCCCGGCGCGGAAACTCTGCGCGTGGGACAGCAAATACGCGCCTTCCAGGACACTGGTTTTGCCGGCACCGTTGGGCCCGACAAACAGATTAAGCCCCGCTACCAGATCCAGATCCAGTGCAGCGAGGTTGCGCAGGTTGCGCAGGCGCAACTGGGTCAGCTTCACACGTGTGCGCCTGTGCCCCGGTTTCTCCGTCGCGGGATTCGTGCGCCAGGATGCCCGGTCAGAGCCGCAGCGGCATGATGACGTGCCGCGAACGCTCGCTCTCCGGTGTTCGCAGCAAGCAACTGGAATTGCCGTCGCGCAGGCAGATCAGCACTTCATCACCCTGCAAGGCATTGAGCGCGTCTAGCAGATAGTTCACGTTGAAGCCGACACTCAGATCGCTGGTGCTCGTGCTTGCTTCGAGTTCCTCCACCGCCTCTTCCTGCTCGGGATTGTGCGCGACGATGCGCAGTTTGTTCGGGCTGACTTCAAGCTTGACCCCGCGATATTTCTCGTTCGACAGAATGGCGGCGCGCTGCAAGGCGCCACGCAAGGATTCGCGCGAGATGCGCACCTGCTTGTCTGCCCCGATCGGTATGACCGCTTCGTAATCCGGAAACCGGCCGTCGATCAGTTTCGAGGTGAAGACCACTTCGTTGCGCCGCACCCGCAAGTGATTGCGTCCGAATTCGAGCTCGACATTGCCATCGCCAGTTTCAAACAAGCCCTGCAATTCCAACACACCCTTGCGCGGGATGATGATCTGGCGTTGCGCCGCGCCGCCGGCTTCCAGCTCGGTTTCGGCCAAGGCCAGGCGGTGGCCATCGGTGGCCACACAGCGCAGAGCTTGCTCACGCAAGTCCAGCAACAAGCCATTGAGGTAGTAACGCACGTCCTGATTCGCCATCGCGAACGCCGTGCGATCCATCAGGTTCTTGAGTGATGCTTCTGGCAGGCTCACCCGTTCGATCAGCTCGATGTTCTCGATTACCGGGAATTCTGTCGCCGCCAAGGTCGCCAGAGTGAAGCGGCTGCGCCCGGAGCTGACCGTTACCCGGTCGCCGCTCAGTTTGAACTCGATCTTGCTGCCATCCGGCAAGGCAC
Source organism: Rudaea sp. (assembly GCA_025451955.1). GTDB lineage: Bacteria > Pseudomonadota > Gammaproteobacteria > Xanthomonadales > Rhodanobacteraceae > Rudaea. Next base: position 28,187 of record JANWJJ010000054.1, read on the forward strand.
GGCAGATATCGAACAGTTTGCGCGCCGGGATCGTGACTTCCCCGGGTTGGACATCCTGCGCGTCTGCACTTGCGGACATTTCGACTTCCAGGTCGGTTCCGGTAAACGTTACCCGGTTGGCAGCGGAAACCACGAGCAGGTTGGACAGGACCGGCAAGGTTTGCCGCCGTTCGACCACACCAATCACTTTCTGTAGCGGGTTGAGCAAGATTTCGCGTTGGATAGAAAAGCGCATTGGGCGAGTTCCGTCAGCGGTTATTGGGTTTGATATAAAGAATA
>JANWJJ010000055.1 GCA_025451955.1 Rudaea sp.
GCCGATGGCCTGATGACCGAGACATACGCCCAGAAGCGGAATCTGGCCGCCAAGCTTCGCGATCAAATCCAGCGATACCCCGGCCTGATCCGGCGTGCCCGGCCCGGGCGAGATCACGATGCGCTCGGGCGCCAGCTTGCAGATTTCATCCACCGACAGCGCGTCGTTGCGCACCACGCGCACGTCCTGGCCCAGCTCGCCAAGATACTGGACGAGGTTGTAGGTAAAGCTGTCGTAGTTGTCGATCATCAAAAGCATGAGCTTCTCGAAGGTGAACTTGCAGGCGCAATATCATAGACTGGCCGCGGCCGCATTGAGGATTCCGCCATGCTCGATTTTCGCACCGGACAGATTTTCAGCCTGCTGCTGCGCACCCTGCCATTTCTGCTGCTGCGCATTGTCGTCTATATCGGCATCACCATCGCCTACATTCTCGCCGTGGGTGTCGGCAGCGGCATCGGTCTGCTGTTCGGCAAGATCGGCGGCAATGGCGGCGGCGGAGCCGGCATCGGCGGCTTGCTCGGCTTCGGCATCGTCAGTGGAATTTTATACTGGGCGCGCCAGTATCTGCTGTATCTGGTCAAGGCCGGCCATATCGCCGTGCTGGTGGAATTGCTGGATGGCCGTCAGATTCCCGGCGGCAAGAGCCAGATCGACTACGCGACCAACATCGTCAAGCAGCATTTCGCCACCTCGTCGATGCTGTTCGGTCTGCATCAACTGATCCGCGGCGTCCTGCGCGTGTTCAACCGCCTCACCGTCAGCATCGCCTCGTGGCTGCCGATTCCCGGCCTCGACGTACTGGTGAAACTGGTCGATGCGGTCATCAACACTGGCCTGAGCCATCTGGATCAGGTGATACTCGCCCAGATCCTGCGCAAGCAAAGCGACAATCCCTGGGCGGTCGCGCGCGACAGCACCGTGTTGTATGCACAAAATTATAAAGGTGTACTCAAGAATGCGGCGTTCCTGACCTTGATGATCTGGGGATTGACCCTGCTGATCTGGATCGTCATCGCAGCACCGATTGCCGCGCTGATCGGCCTGTTCCATGTTCACGCCGGATTCTGGACCTTCGCCCTGGCCCTGATCGCCGCGCTCAGCCTCAAAGCCGCGCTGATCGATCCCTTCGCCACCGTCGCCCTGATCCAGGTCTACGACAAGATCACCGCCGGACAGACACCGAATCCGGAATGGACGGCCAAACTCGAAACGATGTCGGCGAAGTTCCGTACGTTGACGCAGAAGGCGCGGGAGATGGTGACGCCGGCTTCGCCCGTAGTGCAGGCCACGCAAAGCTGAACTTGCTCGCTACAAATCGAGCTTGCGCAGCAATTCTTCGCGCGTCATGCCGTGATGTGCCGCGATACTTTTTAGTATACTTTGCAGCGTACCAAGCTTGATCGGACTGCGGTTCGGAACGACTTCATGGTGCTCACCGTCAACTTGCGTCGTCACCCGCAAATGCGAGCCGGCTTGCCGGGTAATTTCGTAACCGAGTACGCGCAACGATTTGGCCAGGTTCTGCCCAGTCAAATCACGCGGCAATTTCATGCGGCCAGAACTTCGTCGCGCACGTAGTGCAGACGGATCAGTCGCGGCGCCTTGGCCGGATCGTCGAAATAGCAGGCAACGGCCTCGCGCACCATGTCGCGCAATTCCTCGAAAGTTTCCGCCTGAGTATGGATGCCATAACCCAAGGCCGAAGCGGAAAACCCGCCTTCAGGGGATTCGGTGACTTCGAAGATGATTTCGCTGGACATGAGCGAATGATGCAGCGCGGCGATTGCGCTGTCAAAGTCTGAGCCGTAGGATTGGTAGCTGCATCGGCTTGAGCGATACCTCTTGCGGGCAGGTCGTACCTCGCACTACCAAGACAATCGATTCATAGGGGTGAAGATATGCGAATTATTTTTCTGGCCTTCGTTATTTGCTGATTGACCGCTTGCGCAAGCGTACAGCCGATCGCGCCCGTCGTCTCGGGGCCAGTGCACAAGGTCGATAGGAATTATGAAATCGGCAAATCCGAGCAGGTCTATGTCGGCCAGCCTCTGGTTCGCGTGAAGGACTACTGGGAGCAGCAGGCACAAGTCGAAGTCGTTCGTGCCGATAAGGCATTCGTTATGAATACCGGCTTTCTCGGTGCGTCAGCAAGCGTTGCTCAGGGTGAGGGATTACGCGTCGTTGGTATTACTGAACACGATGGCAAAACATATCGCGTTGTTCACTTCCAAGAAAAAAGCATGTTCGGTCTCAACTTTTTGATAAATCCTGATGGCACGTTTTCTGGGTGGGCCATCAGTAACGTCAACGGTGCTCACCAAATAGGGACTTTGTTAGCCAACCCGCCCGATGTAAAGCTCGTAAGCGACACTGCAACTGCCGTAGACAAGACCAAAGGTTATATCAATTTTGAACTTGTATACGGAGGCACAACCGGCGACTCGATCCAGATTCTTTATCGAGAATACACGCCGAATGATATGGCCAGACCCGCGTTCTCGCAGCAGCTTGTTTATTCGTTGGCATCGAAACACATCCGCTTTCGCGATATTCAAATCGACGTCGCCGCAGCAGATAACGAGCACATCGTGTATACCGTCGTTGCCGACGGAATGACAGCGATGCAGCACTGAGGAACAGCGTCGCTTGCACAGCTAGCGAAGTTGCTGCGGATATCGAAGCCCTGCGCGATCAATTCCTCGATCGCGCCGATATGCGCATAACCGCGCGCGCCACCGGAGCTGAGGACAAGGGAAACGGTGGGCTTGATCATCGCTCGAAACGCTGCCCAAGCGATTCCAGCAGGCGCGCACCGTGAATGACGGCGAGGATGGAAATCCGTTCGGTGCCGATCTCGTACAGCAGACGATAGCTATATAAAAATCGTTCGCGAACTCGCTCGTTGTTCAATTCCGGCACGATTCTGCCTGCGCGTGGATGGTCGACCAAGCTATCGCCCAACTCGAACAGAGCATCCACGACCCGACGTGCGTGACTGGGCGAATCGTGCCCGATGTAGTCGGCAATCGCCGTAATATCGTCGAGCGCTGCGTGCGCCCAGATTACGGTTGCAGCCATTGGGCCAAGCGCTCGCGTGCCTGCGCCGCGGTTGAACTGCGACCGTCGGCGATATCCGCGCGGCCCCGCTGGATTTTCTCCAAAACGTATAAATGATACTGAATGTCTTCGAGCGTACTGGTATCGGGCAGATGTTCAAGTAGTTGCTCGACATCCTGTTTGGCATTCGCGGTCGGCATGGCACGTTTCCTCAGGTTGCCGCTGGATTCTACACTTGTCATCGCCCGGTTTTCACTGATACGCCCCCACCGCCAACTGCAACATGATCTTCATCTCCTCGCGCAGCGATATCGGCGAGACGATTTCGGCATCCGGGCCGTACTTGAGCACGTCCATCAGCAGTTCGCGCGAGTTGCTGTAGGGCACGCGCAATTCGTAGCGGCCGTCCTTGAGCCATTCGCCCTGCTGTTGCGAATGCCAGTGTTCGTCAGCGACCCAGCGCGCGGCGTGCGGCGAGAAGCGGATCGTCGCCGTGGCTTTCGGTGCACCGGAAAAAATGCCGTAGCTCGAGGCCAGATGCTGGTTGAGTTCGGCTTCGTCGCGATCTTCAGCGGCTTCGTCGCTGACTTGCGCCTTCGCGATGCGATCGAGCGCAAAACTGCGCAGCGCCTCGCGACGATGATCCCAGGCGTCGAGATACCAGTTGTCACGGTAATGGGTCAGACGTTGCGGCGACACGCTGCGTTCGGTCGCCTCGTTGGTCGAGCGTGCGCGATATTGAAACTTCAGTCGCTTGCGACCGAGCACGGCGCTGGCAACATGGCGGAAGGTGGATTCGTCCACCCTGCGTGTGCCGCTGCCGATCACGCGGATGCGTTCCAGCGGGAAATTCCGGCCATCGTTCTGGTCGGACAATAGCCGGTCGATTCGCGAGCGGAACGGCGCCAGCGTGGTCGCGAGTATGCCCGGTCCGGTGCGTCCGACCAGTTCGTTCAACGCCAGCAGCGCCTGCAATTCCTCGCTGGTGAGCCACAGGCCCGGCAACTCGAAGCGCTCGGCTTCGTCGGCGGCGTAGCGGAACGCAGCTTCGTCGCCGTCGCTGTCGATCGGCGCACCCAGCGCATCACGCAGAAAGGCGATATCGCGATACGCCGTCGCGCGCGAGCAGCTCAACTCTTCCATCAATCGCGCCAGCGGCACCGGATAGCGCGCGGATTTCAGCAGCCGGTGCAGGGTGGAAATGCGTTCATAGCGGTCCATACGACAAGTATAACGTCACGCAACCGACGTATCCGCTACCATGTATGCATCGGATCGAATCCTCTGCGCATGCCTCACGCAAATCTAAAACTCAATGAACCCGTTGGCGACGAGGTCAAGACCACGACGTGCTACATGTGCGCATGCCGCTGCGGCATCAATGTCCATCTCAAGGATGGCCGTGTGCGCTATATCCAGGGCAATTCCGAGCACCCGGTAAACAAGGGTGTGCTTTGTGCGAAGGGTTCGGCCGGAATCATGCAACACTACTCGCCAGCGCGGCTGTCGAAACCGCTGCTGCGTGTCGGCGAGCGTGGCGCGGGTGAATTCCGCGAAATCGAATGGGACGAAGCGCTGGCGCTCGCCACGAAATGGCTCGGCGATATTCGCGCGACCGATCCCGACAAGCTTGCCTTTTTCACCGGACGCGACCAGTCGCAGGCCTTGACGAGCTGGTGGGCGCAGCAGTTCGGCACGATCAACTACGCCGCGCACGGTGGTTTCTGCTCGGTCAACATGGCCGTTGCCGGAATGTATACCTTGGGTGGTTCGTTCTGGGAATTCGGCGAGCCCGACTGGGAACGAACGAAATACCTGCTGATGTTCGGCGTCGCCGAGGATCACGATTCCAATCCGATCAAGTTGGGCCTCGGCAAGATCAAGGGACGCGGCGCGAAAATCGTAGCGATCAATCCGGTGCGCACCGGCTACGCGGCGATCGCGGACGAATGGATCGGCATTCGTCCTGGCAGCGACGGTCTGTTCGTTGGCGCGTTGATTCAGGAATTGCTGATCCACGACTGGATCGATTTCGATTATCTGGTCAAGTATACGAATACGCATTATCTCATTGTGCGCAATCCGGGTGGCGCGAACGATGGCTTGATTGCGCGCGACGCCGGCGGAAATCCCTTGTGCTGGGACAAGCGCAGCGACGCCGCGCAATCCGCGTCGAGTATCGACGTCACGCCTGCCATTGTCGGCGAATTCATGCTGCCCGACGGCAGACGCGCCGTACCGGCCTTCCAGTTGCTGGCCGAGCGTTTTCTCGCGCCGGAGTATTCCGCGGATGCCGTTGCCGCCACTTGCGGCGTCGGAGCAGCGACGATCCGCCGCATCGCCGCCGAAATGGCCGATGTCGCCTTCAAACAGGAAATCCGTCTGCCACAGCGCTGGACGGATGCGAGCGGCCGCATACACGAAGAAATGATCGGCCGGCCGGTGTCGATGCACGCGATGCGCGGCATCGCCGCGCACGCGAATGGCTTTCATACGTGCAGAATGCTGCACACCTTGCAGATGCTGCTCGGCGCCATCGATACTCCCGGCAGTTTCCGCTATCAGCCGCCGTACCCGAAATCGGTGCCACCGGCGAACCGCCCGGGCAAATCGCGCAAGGACAATGGTGCACTCAATGCGGGGCCACTCGGCTACGTGCATGCGCCGGAAGATCTCGTCGTCGACGCGAATGGCGCGCCGCGCCGTATCGACAAGGCGTTCTCGTGGGAATATCCGCTGGCCGCGCACGGCATGTTGCAAAGCGTGATCCGTAATGCCTGGGCCAGCGATCCGTATCCGATCGACACCTTGTTCCTGTTCATGGCCAACATGGGCTGGAATTCGTCGATGAACACGATGCAAACGCGACAGATGCTTTGCGATCGCGATGCAAACGGCGAGTATAAAATTCCACATATCATCTATTCGGACGCCTACTCGTCGGAGACGATCGCGTTCGCGGATCTGGTATTGCCGGATACGACGTACCTGGAACGTCACGACTGCATTTCGCTGCTGGATCGCCCGATCTCCGACGCCGACAGCGCGAGCGATGCGATCCGCCAGCCGGTGTGCCAACCGGATCGCGACGTGCGGCCGTTCCAGGATGTCTTGCTCGATCTTGGCGTGAGGCTGAAATTACCTGGCATGGTCGACGCCAATGGCGCGGCAAAATATCCCGGCGGCTATGCGCAATACATGGTCGAGCACGAACGCGCGCCCGGCGTCGGCCTGTTGGCCGGCTGGCGCGGCAAGGATGGCGGCAAACAAGGCATTGGCGAGCCGAATCCGCATCAGCTCGAAGTATACAAGGCTAATAATTGCTACTGGCACGCGGAAGTTCCCGTTGCCGGCCGCTATTACAAGATGGCGAACCGCGATTATCTGGATTGGGCGAAGGCACTCGGCTTTGTCGGATCGACCGACGCCATCGTGCTTGAACTGTATTCCGAGCGTTTGCAGAAATTCCGCCGCGCCGCGCTTGGGCACGGCGCGCTACAACCGCCGGATTCCGAACGCGAACGCGTGGCGCGCTACTTCGATCCGTTGCCATTCTGGTATGAGTCTCTTGATTCCCTTCCCCCGCAAGCGGGGGAAGGTGCCAAAGGCGGAAGGGGGAAGTTCCCTCTATCCGCTATCACTCAACGCCCGATGTTCATGTATCACGCCTGGGGTTCGCAGAATGTCTGGTTGCGCCAGATCGCGGCGCGCAACTTTTTATACCTCCACCCGGAGACGGCCGCCACGAACGGCGTGGCCAACGGCGACTGGATCTGGATCGAGTCGGCGCATGGGCGTATCCGCCTGCAAGCCAAGCTGCATGCGGGTACGGCGCCGGGCACGGTATGGAGCTGGAACGCCATCGGCAAACGCAAGGGCGCATGGAAACTTGAGCCGGATGCGCCGGAGTATACAAAGGGATTCTTGCTTAATCACGTGATCGATGACCTGTTGCCAGCGCGCAGCGACGGCCATCGTTACGCCAATGCCGATCCGGTGACCGGCCAGGCGGCGTGGTTCGATCTGCGCGTACGCATCGTGCGCGATGATGAACCATCGCAACCTGCAAATACCATCGCCGTCGCCGCCGCGGAGTCCGCGTCGTGAGCTGGCAAGCCTGGGCGGTCGCGGCCATCGTCATCGGTGCGATGGCGTTATTCGTCAGCGAGAAATTGCGCTACGACGTAATCGGCCTGCTGGTGCTGGCGGTGCTGTTGGTGCTCGGCATCCTCACGCCCGCCGAGGGACTGTCCGGTTTCAGCAACGAGGCCACCATCGTGGTCGCGGCCATGTTCGCGCTCAACGCCGGCGTGGTCGGCACCGGCGCGTTGGAACCGCTGATCCGTGCGCTTTCGCGCATTCAGCGACCGTGGCTGCTGACGCTGTCGATCATGCTGGTCGTTTGTATACTTGGTGCATTTGTAAAGAATACCGCACTCGTCGCCACCTTCCTGCCGGTCACACTGAGCGTCTGTGCGCGCAGCAAGACCTCGCCAGCGCGGGTGCTGATTCCGATGTCGTATGCGGCGCAGATGGGCGGCGTATGCACCCTGCTCGGCACGTCGTCGAACCTGCTTGCGAATAGCCTGGCGATCCAGCACGGGCTCCCCGGATTCTCGGTGTTCGATTTCACCCGGCTCGGCGCCATTCTTGCCATTGTCGGCATCGTCTATCTGCTTTTCATCGGACGCTGGTTGTTGCCGCGGCACATCGATACCGAGTTCGCCGAGAGTTACGAACTCGGCAAATTCGTTACCGAACTGCGGGTGATGGCCGATTCGCCGCTGATCGGTGCGACTGTGGCCGCGTTGAAGCTCGGCGAAAAATATGGCGTGTACGTGCTCGAACTGCTGCGCGGCGACGAGCATCTGTGGGCACCACGCGAACAGCAATTGCAGGAAGGCGATGTACTGCTGACGCGCGGCGACTGGTTGCGGCTGGAGGAATTCAAGCAACGCCTCAAGCTGGAAATCGCGCCGGTGCTGGATCTGGCCGACACCACGCAAACTGGTCGCCGCCGTCTGCTGATCGAAGCGATGGTTGCGCCCGGCGCACGCCTCGCCGGCCAGAGCGTCGAGGAAATCGACTTCCAGTGGAACTTCAAGGCCAGCGTGCTCGCCGTGCAACGCCGCAGCCAGATCGTGCGCGAACAACTCAAGAACGCGCGTCTGGAAGTCGGCGACATCCTGATGCTGCTAATCGACGAACCCGCCCTGCCGCATCTGCGCCGTGAATCGGGCCTGGTTGTCCTGAGCGAACGCGGCGACACGCAGCAATCGCGGCGCAAGGCACCGCTGGCGATCGCAATCCTCGTCGCCGTGATTGCCGTCGCCGGACTCGGCCTGCTGCCGATCGTGGTCAGTGCGCTGGTCGGCTGCGCAACGATGGCGCTGACCGGTTGCTTCAGCTTCGAGGATGTCTACGAGGCGATGGACTGGAAAATCGTCATCCTGCTCGGCGCGATTCTTCCGCTCGGCATCGCCCTGGACAAGACCGGACTCGCCCAGCACATCGTCGACGGCGGCATGCAACTCGTCGGCCAGCACGGGCCGCTCGCCGTGCTGCTGATGGTGTATCTGCTCACTGCCCTGCTCACCGAAATGATGGGACACAATCCTTCCGTCGTCCTGATGGTGCCGATTGCCATCTCGATTGCGCATGCGCTGCACGCCAATCCGGTGCCGTTCGTCATCACCGTCGCGTTTGCTGCGGCGACCTCGTTCGCCACGCCGGTCGGCTATCCCACCAACACCATGGTCTACGGCGCCGGCGGATACAAATTTACCGATTTCATGAAAGTCGGCATTCCGCTGATCGCGCTGTTCTGTGCGCTGTCGATGCTTCTGATTCCGCACTTCTGGCCACTGATGCCATGACCATGCTGCCGCCGTCATCGCCGAAGAAACTCGGCCTCGTCATTGATCTGGATATCTGCGTCGGCTGCCACGCCTGCGCGGTGGCGTGCAAGGAATGGAATGACGGCGGCGAATTCGGCCCGCTGCCGGACGAAAATCCCTACGGCCGCGAACCACTCGGCGTCTGGTTCAACCGCGTGCATTCGTATGAAGTTGAGCCGGCTGAAAACAGCAAACCGCCGATGACCGTGCACTTCCCACGCTCGTGTCTGCATTGCGAAACTCCGGACTGCGTGACCGTGTGCCCGACCGGCGCCAGTTACAAGCGCGCCGAGGACGGCATCGTTCTGGTCGACGCGGACAAATGCATCGGCTGCAAGCTGTGCTCATGGGCCTGCCCGTACGGCGCACGCGAATACAGCGAGGTTCGCGGCGTCATGCAAAAGTGTACTTTGTGCGTGGATCGCATCTACAACGAATCCTTCGAGGAAATCGACCGCCAGCCCGCTTGCGTGATGGCCTGCCCGACCCGCGCGCGTCACTTCGGCGATCTGGGCGATCCGGATTCGGCGGTGTCGAAACTCGTCGCCGACCGCGGCGGCTACGACCTGATGCCGGAAATGGGCTACAAACCCGTGAACAAATACCTGCCGCCGCGACCGCGGCGCGATGGCTGCGCATCGAAAGCGGCAGTACCGCTCGAAGACAAAGTGGATTTCTCCACTTCGCCGCTATTGCGCTGGATGGACAAGGTGTTGTCGCGATGACCGCGGATTTGATGGCCTCGCCGCGTACCACGAGATCCAAGGAATCCGGTCATTCCGGCAGGGACTGCCGGAATCCAGGAGCCATGGATGGCATGGTTTGCAAAGAATCACGTCCATGTGTTCTAGATTCCGGCAGTCCCTGCCGGAATGACGAGCCAAGCCGATGAACCCCGCTCTCTCCGTGATTTTCTTCACCGTAGTTTCCGGCACCGGTTACGGGCTGCTGTTTCTGCTCGGACTCGGCTTGGTGATCGATCCGCAGATCGCCGGCCGCAATGAAGCGCTGACCGTGCTGGCCGCCGGCATGGTCTTCGTCGCCGCCGGTTTATTGGCATCGACCCTGCATCTCGGACAGCCGCAACGTGCGTGGCGGGCGTTCAGCCAATGGCGCAGTTCGTGGTTGTCGCGCGAGGGCGTCGCTTCGGTGTGCAGTTTCGTGCCGGCGTTCGTGCTCGGGGTTTGTCTGTGGCGCGGCGACGACGCGAACGCACTGCGCTGGCCTGGCGTCTTGCTCGCCGCGCTGTCCATTGTCACCGTTTGCTGCACGGCGAGAATTTATACTTCATTGAAAACGATACCCGCCTGGCACAATCGCTACGTGTTACCCGGCTATCTGCTGTTCGGTTTGCTCGGCGGTGCGGTCTGGCTATGGGCTTGGCACGGACTGTTTGACGATGGCTGCCCGGATGTCGCGGTCGGATCACTGGGGCTACCCTGGCTCGTGTGCGCGCTGAGCATCGCGGCGGCCCTGCTCAAGTGCGCGTACTGGCGCCATATCGATTCGGCGCCTCCAATTGCGACGCCCGAGTCCGCCACGGGCCTCGGCCGTTTTGGCACGGTACGCAGCGTCGAGGCGCCGCACACCGAGGAAAATTATCTGACTCACGAAATGGGATTTGTGCTGGCACGCAAACACGCCGCGCGCTTGCGCACGCTCGCCCTGATCCTGATCGGCCCGCTGGCGGTGGCCTTCGCGACGTTCGCGCTGTTCACGCATTCGCAAACGCTGATTTCGATTTGCGCCTTCGCTACGGCGCTTGCCGTTACCGCTGGATTGTTTGTCGAACGCTGGCTGTTTTTCGCGCAGGCCAAACACGTCGTCATGCTGTATTACGGCGCGCCTCGATAGCGAACGATGCCACAGTCATAGCCTGGCTGAACCGCGGCAAACCGGAATGCGCAAAAGTGCAATTATTCCAAAGCTCGCGGATACAATGCCGCACCCGTCAGCGTCGACGGTTTCGATCAAGGAGATTCCATGAAGCTTACCCTGCTTGCATCTGCCCTGTTGCTCGCCCTGCCGCTCGCGGCCCTGGCCGCCGATCCGCCGCCGCCGCCCGAAGGCTGGTCCGGCAGCGGCGAAGCCGGCTTGTCCATCGCCAGCGGCAACACCAAGTCGCAAAACCTGAATGCCAAGCTCGACGTCAAGTACAACGACGATCGCTGGAAAGACGATTTCTACCTGACCGCGCTGCGCAACAAGGCCAACGTTGCCATCCCCGGTGGCGGCTCCAACTACGATCTGACCGCCAACCGTTACGAAGCCGGCGCTTCGGCCGGTTACAAGCTGGATGAACGCAGCTACATCGTCGGTGCGGTGCGCTACGAGCACGACGAATTCTCGCCCTACCGATACCAGTACATCGCATCGATCGGCTACGGCTATCAGATCCTGAAGAATGCCAGCGATGAACTCGCGGTTGAAGTCGGCCCGGGCTACAAGGTAGTGCAACCGGCGTCGTACTATTTGTCGCCGGTCGATCCGCAATCGCCATCGGGCAAGGTGACTCCGGATTCGGACAGCAATCTTGTCGCGCGCGGCAAGCTCGACTACAAGCACAACTTCAGCGACACCGTATCGTTCGTGGATACGTTCCTGGTCGAAGCCGGCAGCGGCGACAAATTCATCCAGAACGATGCCGGACTGGCGGTGAAAATGAGCAGCAAGCTCGCGCTCAAGGTCGGTTACCAGATCCGCCACAACTCGCAGGTGGAATCGGGCTTCAAGAAGACCGACGGGTTGATGACGACGAATCTCGTCTACAGCTTCTAAGCGGATTTTTTGCATTGTATACAACGGGCTCGCACGAGCCCGTTGCTTTTTCAGCAGCCGAGCATCGCCGCCGCGCCAAGTTCCAGCAAGCGCTGCGCCACGGATTTCCCGAGCGCTTCAGGCGCATGCCGCAACCCTTCGCGTTCGGCGCGCAGCAAACGGCCGTTGGCAGCATCACCGACCAATCCGCTCAGATGCAGACCACGTTCGGTTTCGATGCAGAACGCCGCGATCGGCACTTGGCAACTGCCTTGCAGATGCCGCGTCAATGCACGCTCGGCGGCGACGCAACGCGCGCTGTCGGCATCATGTAGCGGCTTGAGCAAGGCGGCCACGCGCGCATCGCCATCGCGATGCTCGACCGCGATCGCGCCCTGTGCCGCAGCCGGCAACCAGGTGGGTGGCTCCAGGCGACTGCGGATGCGCGCGGACAAACCGAGCCGGTCGAGGCCGGCACAGGCCAGCACGATGGCGGCGTAATCGCCGGCATCGAGTTTGGCTAGGCGCGTATTGACGTTGCCGCGCAGATCGCGCAATTGCAGATCCGGCCGCAACGCCTTGAGCTGTGCCTGACGCCGCAGCGACGACGTGCCGACGATGGCGTTATGCGGCAAAGTATCCAAACGCGCAAAGTGTACAGAGACGAAGGCGTCGGCCGGATCAGCACGTTCGAGTACTGCGCCGATGGCGAAACCGGCGTCGAGTTCCATCGGCACGTCCTTGAACGAATGGACAGCGATGTCGGCGCGGCGTTCCAGCATCGCCACTTCGAGTTCCTTCAGGAACAGGCCTTTGCCGCCAATTTCCGACAACGGCCGGTCGGCGATCTGGTCGCCGCGCGTGGTCATCGGTACCAGTTCGACGTCCAGACCCGGATGCGCCGCGCGCAAGCGCGTCGCGACGTGCTCGGCCTGCCACAGCGCGAGCGCGCTCTGGCGCGTGGCGATGCGCAGCGGCGCGCTCACAGGCTGCGCACGAGCTTGCGCAGCGCGGGCAAATTGCGCCGGCTGACTTCCAGCGTCGCGGTCGTGCCTTCGAGCTGGGCGAGGATGCGGCCGTCACTGGCACGAATGAGTCCGGTCAGACGATCGCGCGCGACCAGGCAATTGCGGTGGATGCGCACGAAGCGTTCGGCGAATTCGATTTCCAGCGTCTTCAGCGCTTCTTCGATCAGCACGTCGCCGCGGGTGTGATGCACGACGACGTACTTGTCCTCGGCCAGCAGGTAAACGATGTCGGCCACCGGCACCAGCACCAGGTTGCCGCGCACGCGTGCACATAGATGACTGCGCTGACGCGGTGTGCCGGCCACCGCGTCGACCTTGGCCAACTCGGATGCGCCAAAACGGCGCGCGCGTTCGAGCGCGCTGCGCAGACGCTCCAGCCGCACGGGCTTGACCAGATAATCGACCGCGCCGGCCTCGAACGCGGCCAGCGCATGCTCGTCGTAGGCGGTGCAGAAAATCAGCGCCGGCGGTCTGTCGAAACCGGCGAGATGGCGCGCGGCTTCCAGACCATCCATCAGCGGCATGCGGATATCCAGCAGCACCAGATCCGGCGTCAGACGCGCCGCCGCTTCCACCGCCGCACGGCCGTCGCCGGCCTCGCCAACAATTTCCACATTGTCGCATTCGCGCAAAAGTGAACTCAGGCGTTCGCGCGCCAGCGGTTCGTCGTCAACGATCAGGGTTTTCATCGGGCAATCTCAGAATGCACTCGAAGTAATCGGCGCCCACATCAACCTGCAATGTGCCGCGCGCGCCGAAATGGTACTCGATGCGCGAGCGCGTGTTGGCCAGGGCCATGCCGTTGCCCGCCGCCACGCGCGCCGCCGCCGGCGGGCAAGGGTTGCGAATCGCGATTTGTATGCGTCCAGATTCACGGCGTCCGTGGATCGACACCGTGCCGCCTTCGGGCAATTGCTGAATGCCGTGATAAACCGCATTTTCCACCAGCGGCTGCAACAGCAGCGACGGCAGCGGCAGATCGGGCGGCAGATCGTCCACCGCCATATCCACGTGCAAACGCTCACCCAGGCGCAGTTTTTCCAGATCCAGATAGCGCCGCACCAGATCGAGTTCCGCGCCCAGGGTACTGCGCGCACTGTCGTCGCCGAGCGCGGCGCGAAAAAGGTCGGACAGGTTTTCGACCGCGCGTTCGGCCTCGGCCGGACGCAAGGGAATCAGACTGGCGATCGCATTCATGCTGTTGAACAAAAAATGTGGGCGGATGCGCGCCTGCAGGGCTTCGAAGCGCGCCTTGGCCTCGGCGCGCACGCGCGCGCGCCATTGTTCGAGCACGTAGAAATAGCGCAGCAGGGCCGCGCCGATCAGCGCGCACAAGGCCGCGCTGCGCCAGACGAAGCGGCCTTCGAATTGCTGCGGCAAGGTCAGACCGAGCCGGAGCTGATGATCGATGCTGAACACCAGGGTGCTGCCGAGTACGGTGACCAGTAGCAGCAGCACATACGCAATCAATACGCCCGGCAACGGCGCCAGACGCTTGAGTTGCGGCCCGAGCTTGCACAAGCACACCGCGCACAACAGCGCCAGCCATTGCACGAACACGCTGGCCGTGGTCAGGCGCGGCAGCAGCGGACGTGTCTCGTCACTGGGTGCGATCAGGATCACCAGCACGAGCAGTTCGGCCACCACCATCACCGCGAACAATACCGGCAGACTGCAAAAATCCGGCAACCAATACGGCACCGGCACGTTGGCGTTCGGCGATTGCGCTGCAGCGGTGGGGCGAATCACGACGGCGCGTGCTCAAGCCAACCGCGTGCCGATCCAGCGTTTGAGATCGGCGATTTCCTCGGCGCAGACCGAATGCGCCATCGGATAAGCGTGCCATTCCACTGCGTAGCCACGCTGGACGAGATAATCGCGGCTCATTTCGCCGAGTGCGTGCGAGATCGTTGGGTCGAGCATGCCGTGCGCCATAAACACCGGCGTGCCGCGATTGGCGGCGCTCGCTTCGGCATCGGTCTTTTCCGCCATCGGCAAATAGGTGGACAAGGCAATGATGCCGCAAAGTTTACTTGTATACCGCAGACCGCCGGCAAGCACGATGGCGCCGCCTTGCGAGAATCCGGCCAGCAGAATGTTCTGCGCCGGCACGCCGCGCGCGACTTCGCGTTCGATCAATTCCCCGAGCAGGCCGATCGAGGCGCGGATGCCGGCTTTATCCTGACGCTGTGCGATCTCCTGCCCGGAAATGTCGTACCACGCGCGCATCGGCATGCCGCCATTGATCGTGATCGGTCGCACCGGCGCGTGCGGAAACACGAAACGCAGCGCCGGCCATGCCGGATCGACCAGCTCCGGCACGATCGGCTCGAAGTCGTGACCGTCGGCGCCGAGGCCGTGCAACCAGATCACTGCATGGCGCGGATTGGCGTGAGTTTCGATTTCGCTGGTGGGCAAGGCCATTGGCCATCACTTTTTCGGAAACAATGCAGCGATGGTGCCGCATTCGGCGCCGTGCCGCCAGCGCGCAATGACTTTTGGCGGCTTGCGATGCCACGATGACCGGCTATGCTGCGCGCTTTCGCCTTGTCCGGAGCCGCCCGTGAATCGCCTTGCCATCGCCGCCGCGTTTGCCGTGTTCACGTTTTCCGCCACCGCGTCGCCGGCACCATTAACACTCGAACAAATCATGGCCAATCCGGACTGGATCGGCAACGAGATCGACGCCACCGTGTCAATTGAATCCGCGCGCGTCCCGCCGTATTTCAGCGTCGATGGAAAATCGGTGTATTACCGGCTCAAGCGCACCGGCTCGGCGCTGTTCGATCTGCACCGGATCGATCTGGCCGATGGCAAGGACAGCACCATCGACGCTGCGGCGATGGCCTCCGCCAACGGTACGCAGACGGCTTACGACGCGGCCGGCACACACGCAACCTTTGTGCGCAATGGCGATATTTTCCTGCGAGATCTGCGCGACGGCAGCACGATTCAGGTCACGCGCAGCGAGCAGTACGAATCCGCGCCGCAGTTTTCCGGCGATGGCAGCAGGCTGAGTTTCCGCAGCGGCGAGGATTGGTTTGTCTACGACTTGGCGAGTCGCGTGACCATGCCGGCGGCGGTGCTGAAGGCGGAGAAGGATCCCGACGCCGCGCCGAAATCCGACGATCTGCGCGATATGCAGTTGCGGCTGTTTTCCACGCTGCGGCAAATCGACGCCATCAAAAAAACGACGCGTGAGCATGCCGACGAAATGCAGCGCGGCGATGCCAGCCGTGCACCCCTGCCGTTTTATCTGGGCGACGACGTGAAACTGGTCGATACACAACTGTCGCCGGATACGCACTGGATGCTGGCCGTCACTCGCGCCAAGAATTACGACCAAGGCAAGCAGGGCAAACTCACGCGCTACGTTACCGATTCCGGCTTCGAGGAATTCGAAACCGTGCGCACCCGTGTCGGGCGCAACGATCCCGCGCCGCAAACGCTATGGCTGCTGGATCTGGCCGCGCACACGTCGGCAAAACTTTCCGTCGATGGCCTGCCCGGCATTCATGACGATCCGCTTAAATCCGTGCGTGAGGAAA
>JANWJJ010000056.1 GCA_025451955.1 Rudaea sp.
CGCCGATCCCGGACGGCTTCGACTACGATCACATGCGCGGCTTGTCGGCGGAAGTTTCGGCGAAACTGAAACGCGTGCGTCCGGCGACCCTGGGTCAGGCGCGCCGCATCAGCGGCGTCACGCCCGCCGCGATTTCGCTGTTGCTGGTGCATCTGCATCGGTCGCGCGGTACGCCGGCAATGCAGGCCGAGGGTATCAACGCATCCCCAGCTGGCGGGCTTCCGCCCGATGCGTATGCGGCCGTCTCCCGGCTCCCGTAAGCTAGTGCATTGACGAAGTCGATCAGCAGCGACATGGCATCCAATTCAGACGCCGGACCCGTGCAGCGCGCGTCGCGGCGGCCACTCTCCTCAGTGGCCAGCCGCTTGTGGACGAGGGCGCAGAAAGAATGGGAACAACAACAATTTGACGCCGCGGAACGGTCGCTGACCAGCATGCTGGCCTTGGCGCCAGACGACACGGGCGCTATCCGGATGTTGGCGGCCGCGGCTCAGCGCCGCGGCGATCACGTCAAGGCCGTCGACTGCTTCCGGCGTGCCATTGCTGCATCGTCCGACGATTTTGCGTTGCGTGTCGGACTGGGCATTGCCTTGTATGAACTTGGCAAGATCGATGAATCCCTGACTCACTTGAGGCGTGCCTGTGATCTCGCGCCTGCGTCTTCGTTGGCGTGGTTCAATCTGGGCAAGGCGCTCGAGAAGGAAGCACACGCGGAAGAAGGGATCGCGGCATTCCGGCGCGCCCTGAACCTTGATCCTTCACACGTCTCGGCGCGCCTGTCGCTGGGCCGCTCGCTGGCGAGTGTCGGTCAGGTCCAAGCGGCGGTAGCGGAGTTTCGAGAGACGCTGCGTCGCGACGCTGGCAACGCGGAAGCGTGGTTCGGGCTATCGAATCTCAACACGGTCCGCTTCGACTCCGAGGACACTGCCTGCCTCCGGCGCGCATTCGCCCGCGTAAATTTGAATGATCATGACCGTGAGTTGCTGGGCTCGGCCTTCGCGAAGGCGTTGGAAAACCAAGGCGATTATGCGCAGGCTTTCGAGGTGTTCGGGCTAGTCAAGGCATCGCAGCGCAAGCAGGTGAAGGGCGACGCTGAGGGTGAACGCGATCGCGTGGAATCGATACTGCGCACGTTCGCGAAGGCAACCCCGCCACCGCCGCTGGACCCCAGTCTGGGGCATGAAGTCATTCTGATCGTCAGCCTTCCGCGTTCCGGATCGACACTGGCCGAGCAGATCCTGGCGTCGCACCCGGGGGTCGAGGGCGCAAACGAGATCAACGACCTGCGGGATGTGATCGATGCGGAAACGCGCCGCCGCGAATCGGCGTTCCCGTCATGGGTGCTCGATGCGACTGCCGAGGATTGGCATCGCCTCGGCGTCGAGTACCTCACGCGGACTGCGCGGTGGCGCAACACCAAAGCGCGGTTTACCGACAAGAATCTTTTGAACTGGTATCTGGTGGGCGCGGCAATGGCAATGTTGCCGGCGGCTCGCGTGGTGATCGTGCGGCGTGATCCAGTGGAGACATGCCTCGCATGCTACCGCCAGTACTTCACAGGCATAGCGGGCTTCGCTTGCGATCTGGGTGATATGGCTGATTACTGCGCCAACTTCCTGCGCCTGACACGTTTTTGGCGAGAGAAATTTCCGGCGCGCTTGTTTGATCTCCAATACGAGGCGTTGGTGGCCGAACCGGAAGCCGTGATCCCTCGATTGCTCAGCTTCTGCGGCCTGCCATTCGATCCCGCGTGTCTCGCATTCCACGAGACATCACGTGCGGTGCTGAGCGCGCCCAGTGCCGCGCAGGTGCGGCAGCCATTGCGCCGCGATACCGCGCGCAGCGCACTTTACGGGGACAGGCTTGACGGTCTGCGCCAACGTTTGCGGGAACGCGGCGTCCTGGCGGATTGATGATCCTCGACACGATCAGCACAACATCCCGGGCAGTGCTGCCGTTTTGATGAACTGGCGGTACCACACGCCGATGTCGGCGGCCGGGCTTCCCTGAACCCGTTGACACCCATCCGGCACTATCGGCGCTGCAGTATCGACGCCGTGCCGACTGTATTTGGATCAGGTTAACGCGCGCGCGGCGATCATCGACCCATCGCGCCCGCGCAAAGCCTGCTGCAACGCTGCGCGGGGTTTACACGCCGAAGGGATACCACGCATGCGGGCACGCGCCGGCGCGCCACGGCATCGGAGGAAATGCGCCGCGGATGATCCGCGAAGCAACCGTCAACCTGACCCGCAAGCTTTACCGGCCACTGGATCGGGCCGGGCAGCGCAGCGTGCACAAGCCGGCCGCGGGATCGAGGCGGATTTCGCGTCAGCCGGCGCGCTATCCGGTGCTCGACAATGCGCGTTTCTTGTTGATCTCGCTGGTGGTCACTGGGCACCTGCTGGAGCAACTCGCTGACTCGGGTCCCATTACGGCGGCGCTGTATCGCTGGATTTACCTGTTCCACATGCCGGCATTCGTGCTGATTTCCGGCGCGGTCTCGAAAGCGACCCTGACGCGTCGCCGCGCTTTCGCGCTGGTGACCGGCTTGTTGCTGCCCTATGTCATCTTCCAGGCGCTGTATCCGGCGTGGGGCGCGTGGCTGTTTCATACCGGCGACTGGTCGGCAGGCTATCTGACGCCCTATTGGTTGCTATGGTATCTGCCAAGTCTCGCGTGCTGGCGCCTGCTGTTGCCACTGTTCGCTCGCCTGAAGTTCGCGCTGCCGTTGGCGGTGGTCATTACATTGGCCGCAGGTTTGGCGCCATGGATCGGCTACCCGTTGTCGTTGTCGCGTACGCTGGTGTTCTTCCCGCTGTTCCTGCTCGGCTATCGCCTCGGCGGACAACGGCTGCAGCAACTTGGCGGCTCACGCAGCCGAAAATGTGTTGCGCTGGCCGTCCTGATTACCGCGGCCATCGGCGCATGGCTGTTGCGCGACGCCGACCCGGAGTGGCTGTATGCGCCGGTCGGTTACGCGGATTTGCAGAAGATCGCCCCCTGGCTGGGCAGTGGGATCAGGCTTGCGCTGCTGACGGCGTCCGCGTCCTGCGCCTTGGCGATACTTGCACTGGCGCCGCGCCGTGCAATGCAACCGGGGCTCGGCCGCCATAGCCTCACCGCTTACCTGATGCATGCTTTCCTGGTGCGAGCCCTGGTCGTTGCCGGCGTATTCGCGTGGCTGGCGGGAACCGTGCCAGAACCAGCCGAATCGTTGGCGCGCCTCGTGGCAGGTGCGTTGATCGCGGGACTGTTGTCCACGCGGATCGCGGACTCGCTGGCTGCACCCTTGATTCGGCCATTCTTCTGGGCGCGCGGTTTGGCGCGGCGCGCGGCGCGCGCCATACGCCGACGGATGGAAGAATTCAAACGCTTGTATTAGGCTTGGCGCGTCCGCCATTCGGCATCTGGAGATACTCGGCCATGCTTCGCCCCCGTCATCTCGCCTGCGCCGTGGCGCTGGCGCTTGCAAGTTCCGCCGCCTTCGCGCAATCCGCGCCACCGGTGCAGGCATCGTCACACGCGGGTCTGTTCGACCACATGGTCGTTTTCGGCGACAGCCTGAGTGATGCCGGCAACCTGGACTTGTCCTGCATCCAGCAGGGACAGTGCCCCCAGTTGCCTTTCCTGATGCGCTTTACCACCAATCCGGGCCAGACCAGCGTCGAGAATGTCGGCGATTATTTCGGCGTGCTGATGACGCCCGCCTTGGCGGGAGGCACCGACTTTGCGTTTGGCGGGGCCGGCGTCATCAACAATTCACCGGGCACGCCTGCGGGTGTGCCGCCCCTGCCAACCCAGCTTGGCATGTACCTGCAAGCAACCGGAGGCGCAGCGGATCCGAACACGCTGTACGCGGTATGGGGTGGTGCCAACGACGTGCTCTACAACGTCGCGATGGCGCAGCTCGGCCAGCTGACCTCGGCGCAAGTGCAAGCCAATTTGCAAACCGCCGCCGTCACCGAGCTCGGGATGATCCAGACGCTGGGCAAGTCCGGCGCGCGCTATGTGATGGTGTTCAACCTGCCGAACATCGGCCTCACCCCGGACGCAACGAAGGAAGGCCCGGCCGCGGCCGCCGCGCTGACCGGCCTGTCGCTGACCTTCAACAACACCCTCAATACGGGGTTGGCGAAAACCGGCGTCAACATCATTCCGGTCAACACCTTCGCGATTTTGAACGAGCTCGTGGCCGATCCAAGCCGCTACGGCTTCACCAATGTCACCCAGCCCGCCTGCACCGGCGGCGACGGCAGCTCGTTCGAATGCCTGCCGGCCGGCACGCCCGGCGCTACCGTCACTTACCAGCCCGGCACCGAAAACACATATCTTTTCGCCGACGGTGTGCATCCGACCACCGCTGCACACGCGATGCTGGCGCAGTACGCGGAATCGATCATCACCGCGCCGGGCGAAATGTCACTGCTGGCCGAAGCGCCGTTGCAGATCAACGAGAGCCTCAACCGCTCGATCACCTATCAGGCCACCAGCAGCCTCGCCAACGCACCCGGCAATGGGCTGCGCGTGTGGGCCAGCTACGACTACGCGCGGCAGCGCCTGGATGCGCAGGTCAATTCGCCCACGAGCCGCAACGATGCCAACACCTTGAGTGTCGGCGCCGACATTCATCCGTCCGACGCGCTGACGGCGGGCCTTGCGTTCACGGCAGGCCAGCAGAAAGACGATTTCGCCGGCAACGCGGGCGGCTTCAAGCTGCAGGATCTGCTGGCCAGCGGCTACGTAATGTGGGGCTGGGAGCAAGCCTACTTCGGCGCCATCGGCAGCTTTGGCCACCTGGGCTACAGCAACCTCCATCGCAACATCCCGATCGGACCGACCGTGCGTTACGAGTCCGGCACGGCTTCGGGTTACCACACCGCGCTGGCGCTGACGGGTGGCTGGTGGATCAACTTCGGCAACTGGCGCACCGGGCCCTATGCGGACCTGTCGTGGCAACACGCGCACGTCGATGGTTACAGCGAGAACGGCGGCGATGCCACCGCGATGACCTTCGGCAACCAGGATCGCCACGCCCTGATCGGCACGCTGGGCTGGCAGCTGACCGGCAATCTGCAAACCGGCGGCACGACCTTGCACCCGTTCGCGCGGGTTGCGTGGAACCACGACAACGACGCCGATCCACGCGATGTCACCGCAGGATTGGTCAGCATGCCGGGCACCTTTGCACTGCCGGGGTTTGCGCCCGACAAGAATTGGGGCAGCGTGGGTGTGGGGCTGGCCGCCGACTTCACGCCAAGTTTTTCCGGCTGGATCGGTTACGACGGACGCTTCTCGGATTCCAGCCAGAGCGTCGACAGCCTCAACCTCGGCGCCAAGTTCCGCTTCTGAGCCGAGCCTTCGCTGCAACAAAAAACCGCGTGTCGCAAGACGCGCGGCTTTTCATTCCCGCGAAAGCGGGAATCCAGTGCCTTTCGGCTATCGTGTTGGTCCACAAAGGCACTGGATCCCGGATATCGCTACGCGATTCCGGGATGACGAGCAAAACCAAAGCACCCCAAGTCTCAGTGCTTCTTGCTGAAGCGCTTGAACTCCGCTTCGGCCTGATCGTGCAGCACCTTGGCATCGGCATCGGACAACGTCGAGGTGCTGCCACCATTGATCTTCTGTTTCAGCACCAGAACGCCGTCGTTGCCCCATCCGGCCTGCACCGTCGAGCTTGCGGGCGCGCCGGCCTTCGGCATCTGCTCCTGCACGACGACCCACGGCAGCGAATCGCGATAGGCGTACTCGGTCTTGGTGAAGCCCTTGTCGGCCTGGTTGACCTGCTCGATGATGAACTCGACGCCATGGAGATCACTGAACACCTGCCAGCTCCGCGATTCGCCGATCTTGCTTGCGGTGCCACTCTTGACCGTCATGCCGCCGGTCTGGCGTTTGGCCTGGTTGAAATCCTCCAGCACCTTCTCGGCGGCCGTCGGCTCCGCCACCAGCGTCAGATCAACATTGGCCGGCTGCCCGCGGGTCAACACCGGTTGCTGCAACTTGGTCGTGTAGGTGCGCCCGTTGTCCTGCATGGTGGCCTGCAACACGTACAAGTCGTTCGCGTTGATGGCCGATGCCGAGAACGGAATGTGGAACGCCTGCGGAAACTTGGGCGGGTTGAAATCCTGCTTGTTCACCGTCGCCCCCGGCTGCTGGGTGACATCCACCAGCGACAGCTCAAGTGTTGCCTGCGGCGTCACTGAGGCCGCGGCGTCCTGCAACTTCACCGTACCGGTCACCGCAGTGGCCGCAGGCGCCGGCGTGCCCGCGCCGGCTGCCGATGCCGTCGCACTGGAAGCGGATGAATTGTCGCCGGACGAATTCGATGCGCTGCAACCGGCAAGGACCAGCGTGGCAAGAAACAACGGCGCAACAGCAAGCTTTTGCATGGAGGTTCCTCGAAATGGGGCCGGCCCGTGCCGGACGGTGAGTCCACGATC
>JANWJJ010000057.1 GCA_025451955.1 Rudaea sp.
CCTCGACTTCCACGATGGGTGCGGCGTGAAAATGTTGCGAAAAAATCTTCGTGTCGATGGTGGCCGAGGTGACAATCAATTTCAGATCGCGGCGGCGCGCGAGCAGGCGTTTGAGATAACCGAGCAGGAAGTCGATATTGAGACTGCGCTCATGCGCTTCATCGAGAATGATTGTGTCGTAGGCATTCAACCACGGATCGGATTGGGTTTCCGCCAACAGGATGCCGTCGGTCATGAACTTGATCAGGGTGTTGTCACCAGTTTTCTCGGCGAAGCGCACCTGATAACCGACCAGGGCGCCGAGTTCCGTACCAAGTTCGCCGGCGACGCGACGTGCCACGCTGCGCGCGGCGACGCGACGCGGCTGAGTGCAGCCGATCAGGCCGGCGATGCCGCGCCCAGCGGCGAGGCATAATTTTGGTAATTGTGTACTTTTACCGGAACCGGTTTCACCGGCGAGTACGATGACCTGTTCACTGCGGATCAGACGCACGATGTCGTCGGCCTTTGCCGCAATCGGCAACGATTCGTCGATGCGGATTTCCGGCACGCTCGCCGCGCGCAAGTTGTAACGCGCACGCGCCGCATCAAGGCGCTGGCGCCATGCACTCAGAGCATTTGCATCCTCGCCGACACGCTGCAATCCATTGCGCAGCGAGCGCCGGTCGCGCAGCAGCGTTTCGTCAAGCAGCGGCAATAACGCAGCGAGTTGCGGATTCAACATGGCCGTATTGTGCGAGTCGCGACGCGTGCGCATGGATCAGCGCCGGCAAGCACCGGCGTCAGTGGAAACGGCGCATTGTCGGGCTTGTGCGCGGTACGGCGCAATCGTTGCGATCAGTGCGGCGGCAGCGTCTTCCGATTGATGTCGCCCGCCTTTGGCAACTCATCGGCATTCCAGCCGCCGCCCAGCGCCTTGATCAAGGCGACGGAATCGGTCAGGCGGTCGCCGAGAATACCGATGGCGTTGCGTTCGTTGCTGTACGCGGTTGCCTGCGCGCTGATGACGTTGAGATAACTCACCAGCCCCGCGCGATATTGGTTGTTGGCGATGGCGAGCGACGTCTGCGCGGATTTCACTGCGGCGTCCTGCACAGCAGCTTCTTGTTCCAGGATGCGCAGCGCAGCGAGATTGTCTTCGACATTCTGGAACGCGGCCAGCGCGGTTTCGCGGTAATTCGCCGCCGCTGCATCGTATGCGGCGCGCGCCTGTGCGGTCTGTGCCGCGCGCGCGCCGCCGTTGAAAATCGTTTCGGCCAGTTGCGGCCCCAGCGACCAGAAGCGACTCGGCGCGGTGAGCCAATCGGTGAAGGTGGAATTCTGGTAGCCGCCGCTGGCGTTCAAGGTCAGGCTCGGAAAATACGCCGACTCGGCAATGCCGATCTGCGCATTCGCCGCGGCGGTCTGGCGCTCGGCGATGGCGACATCGGGACGGCGCTCGAGCAATTGCGATGGCAATGCCAGTGGAATCGGCGGCGGCGCAATCGCAAGTTCAACCGGCGCAAGCGAGAATTCCGCCGGCGTCTTGCCGATCAGGAGCGCAATCGCATGTTCGTACTGCGCGCGTGCAATCCCCAGATCGATGGCCTGCGCCTGTGCGGACTGCAATTGCGCTTGCGCCTGCACCACGTCGGCGCGCGCGGCAACACCGACCTTGTACTGGTTTTCGGTGAGCTGCACGGATTTCTGATACGCCGCCACGGTGTCGTCGAGCAATCGTTTCTGTTCGTCGACAATGCGCAACTGGAAATACGTCTGCGCCAGACTGGCGTGCAGACTCAAACGTGTGGATCCCAGCGTCGCCGCACTGGCTTGCGCATCGGCAACATCGCCTTCGACCGTGCGCCGCACGCGGCCCCACAAATCGGGTTCCCACGCGGCGGTGAACGGCAACGAATACGAGGTGCTGTGCGAGTTCGCCTTGCCATTGCCCGTCTGACCGCCGATCACGGTGCCACCGGATACGATACCGTTGCCCGAATTGCCATAGCGGCCCGAACGCGTCGCCGAAGCACTCACCCCCACCGTCGGAAAATAATTCGCGCGCGCACCGCTGACCAGGGCGCTGGCCTGGCGATACTGCGCCTCGGCTTGTTTCAGACTTTGATTGGAAACGTTCACTTGCGTTTCGAGATCGTTCAAGGTCGTGTCGCCGAACGCTTTCCACCATGCGCCACGCTCGATCGCATCGGCGGGCTGCGCGGGTTTCCATCCAGCCTGATCGGCCGCTGCGCCTTCCTTGTACGTTGCCGGCACGGATACGGCCGGTTTCTTGTAATCGGGTCCGACAGCGCAACCCGCCAGCGCTCCACACACGGCAAGCGCGATCGCGCAGTGGGCAAATCCGGCAATGTTTTTACTTGTATATTTTTTCATGATCATCGCAATCAGGCTGTCGCCGGTGATGCGGCAGTGCCCGGCGTGCGGTAAATACGCGCCCAGACACGCTTGCACCACAAGCGGAAACGGTCGAGGTACAGATAAACCACCGGCGTTGTATACAAAGTCAGTACCTGGCTGACCAGCAGCCCGCCGACGATGGAAATACCCAGCGGCCGGCGCATCTCGCTGCCTTCGCCAAAACCCAGCGCCAGCGGCAGCGCGCCGAGCATCGCCGCCAGCGTGGTCATCATGATCGGCCGGAAACGCAACAGGCAGGCGCTGAAGATCGCGTCGCGCGCGCTCAGGCCGCGGTTGCGCTCGGCATCCAGGGCCACGTCGATCATCATGATCGCATTCTTCTTGACGATGCCGATCAGCAGGATCACGCCGATCAGGGCGATGATGGAAAACTCGGTGCGGCAGATCAGCAGCGCCAGGATCGCACCGACGCCGGCCGACGGCAGCGTCGACAGGATCGTCAGCGGATGCACATAACTTTCGTAGAGCACGCCGAGCACAATGTATACCGCGACCAGGGCGGCCAGAATCAGCCACGGTTCGGTATCCAGCGATTCCTGAAACGTGCGCGCCGTGCCCTGCATGCTGCCGTGGATCGACGGTGGCGCACCGACCCCCGCCATCGCCTGTTCGATCGCGTCGCTGGCCTCGCCCAGACTGTAGCCGGGCGCGAGATTGAACGACACTGTGCTGGCGACGAACTGGCCATGATGGCTGACCGATAGCGGCGTGGTGCCCGGCCCGTAGCTGGAGAACGCCGACAGCGGCACCATCTTGCCCGACTTGTTCTGCACATAGATGTCGTCGAGCGTGGACGGATCCTGCAGAAATTTTTGCGCCACTTCCATCACCACATGGTATTGATTCAGGGCGTTGTAAATCGTCGATACCTGACGCTGGCCGAAGGCGTCGTTCAAGGTGTTGTCAATTTCTTGCGTAGTCAGCCCCAGGCGCGCGGCCGTGTCGCGATCGAAATGCAGCGCCGTTTCCAGACCCTTGTCCTCCTGATCGCTGTTGACGTCGGCAAGTTCCGGCAAGGCCTTGAGCGCGTCGCTGATCTTCGGCTCCCACGCGCGCAGGTCATCGAGACTGTCGCTCTGCAAAGTATACTGATACGTGGCGTTGCTCTGACGGCCGCCGACGCGGATATCCTGTGCGGCCTGCAGGAACAGGCTTGCACCGGGTTCGTTGCCCAGCTTGCCGCGCAGGCGCGCGATCACGGCGTCGGTGGAAATGCCGCGTTGCGCCAGCGGCGTCAGGGCGATGAACATGAAGCCACCATTGCTGCGACCGCCACCGGTGAAACCGACCACACTGGCCACCGCCGGATCGGCCTTGATGATGTGCATGAAGTCCTTCATCTTCTGCGACATGGCCTGGAACGAGATGCTCTGATCGGCCTGCACGCCGCCGACCAGGCGCCCGGTATCCTCGGCCGGGAAAAACCCCTTCGGCACCTGGATGTATAAAAATACATTCAGGCACACGGTCACGAGCAAGGTGAACATCACCAGACCCGGAGCCCGCAAGGCACGCGCGAGCGTGCGCTCGTAGAACCCGAGCATGGTGGTGAACGCGCGTTCGCTGGCCAGGAAGAACCGACCCTGTTTTTCTTCCTGCACATGGCGCAGCAAGCGCGAGCACATCATCGGCGTGGTCGTCAGCGATACGAACAACGACACCAGGATCGCCACCGCCAGCGTGATCGAGAATTCGCGGAAATAGCGGCCGACGATCCCGCCCATCAGCAAGATCGGCAGGAACACGGCAATCAACGACAGACTCATCGACAACACCGTGAAACCGACTTCGCGGGCGCCGAGCAGTGCCGCCTGCAGGCGCGGCATGCCTGCTTCCATGTGTCGGGTGATGTTTTCCAGCACCACCACGGCGTCGTCGACAACAAAACCCGTGGCGACGATCAGGGCCATCAGCGACAGATTGTCCAAGCTATATCCACAAAGATACATAATGGAAAATGTGCCAACCAGCGACACCGGCACGGCCACCGCAGGAATCAGGGTGGCGCGCCAATTGCGCAGGAACGCAAACACCACGAGGATAACCAGCAGCACCGACAGGATCAGCGTGCGCTCGGCGTCGTGCAGCGCGGCGCGAATGGTGCTGGTGCGCTCCATCGCGACATTGAGCTGGATGTCCGCGGGAATCGAGGCCTGCAAACCGGGCAGCAGCGCCAGCACGCGGTCGCAGGTTTCGATGATGTTGGCATCCGGCTGCTTGTACAGGATCACCAGCACTGCCGGTTCGCCGTTGGCCAGACCGAGATTGCGCACATCCTCGACCGAGTCCTCGACATCGGCGACATCGCGCAGCCGCACCGGCGCCCCATTGCGCCAGGCCACGATCAGGTCGCGGTAATCGCTGGCCTGGCGCGCCTGGTCGCTGGTATAAATTTGCCAATGCCGCGCATCCGTTTCGACGAAGCCTTTTGGCCGGTTCGCATTCGAGTTCTGCAACGCGGTGCGCACGGTATCGAGCGCGATCGCGTATTTGTTCAACGCGGTGGGATTGAGCTCCACCCGCACCGCCGGCAGCGACGAGCCGCCGACCTGGGCCTGACCGATGCCCTGCACCTGTGCGATCTTCTGCGCGACGATGGTCGAGGCCGCGTCGTACAACTGGCCCTGACTCAGGGTTTTCGAGGTCAGCGACAAGATCATCACCGGCGCGTCGGCGGGATTGAACTTGCGATACGTCGGATTTCCCGGCATGCCGCTGGGCAATTGCGCGCGCGCGGCATTGATCGCTGCTTGCACGTCGCGCGCGGCGCCGTCGATGTCGCGATCCAGATCGAATTGCAAAGTCACGCGCGTGGAGCCCTGCGAACTTGACGAGGTCATCTCGGTGACGCCGGCGATGCGACCGAGCTGGCGTTCCAGCGGTGTCGCCACCGACGTCGCCATCGTCTCCGGACTCGCACCCGGCAACGACGCCGAAACCGACACCGTCGGAATGTCCACCTGCGGCAACGGTGCCACCGGCAACAATCCGAATGCGGCGATGCCGGCCAGCGCGATGCCGATCGTCAACAGCGTCGTCGCCACCGGCCGGCGGATGAAGACTTCGGAGATGCTGGTCAGGCGCGTGCTCATGCCAGCGGACTCACTGCAACCGGATGGTCATCGCTGCGGCGAAAGCGCGCCGCCAGCCGATCGAAATACAAATAGATCACCGGCGTGGTGAACAGGGTCAGCATCTGGCTGACGATCATGCCGCCGACGATGGTGATGCCGAGTGGATGGCGTAGCTCCGAACCGACGCCAGTACCCAGCATCAACGG
Organism: Rudaea sp.; assembly: GCA_025451955.1. Taxonomy (GTDB): domain Bacteria; phylum Pseudomonadota; class Gammaproteobacteria; order Xanthomonadales; family Rhodanobacteraceae; genus Rudaea. The sequence continues at coordinate 5,702 of JANWJJ010000057.1, forward strand.
CAGCGCGCCGAACAGCGCCGCCAGTGTAGTCATCAGGATCGGGCGGAAACGCAGCAGGCAGGCTTGGTAGATCGCCTCGCGCGGCGACTTGCCTTCGTTGCGCTCGGCATCGAGCGCGAAGTCGACCATCATGATCGCGTTTTTCTTGACGATGCCGATCAGCAGGATGATGCCGATGATGGCGACAATGCCGAGATCCTCGCGCGCCAGCATCAGCGCGAGCAGCGCACCGACGCCCGCCGACGGCAAGGTGGAAAGAATTGTGATCGGATGGATGTAACTTTCGTAGAGCACGCCGAGCACGATGTACATGGTCGCGATCGCCGCCAGGATCAGCAGGATCTCGTTGCCCAGCGAGGCCTGGAATGCCAGCGCCGCGCCCTGGAAAGCGGTCTCGATACTCGCCGGCAGGGCGATGTCCTTCTCGGCTTGCTTGATCGCATCGACCGCTGCGCCGAGCGAAGCGCCGGGCGCGAGATTGAACGATACCGTGGTCGCCGGGAATTGACCGAGGTGATTGATCAGCAGCGGCGCGGTGCG
>JANWJJ010000058.1 GCA_025451955.1 Rudaea sp.
ACTGGATTGACCAGCTCCGCTGTTGTAAAGCGCTTCGGCTTCCGCCGGAATGACGAGCAAAATCAGTGGCGGCCTAAAGCAGGGGATATTCCAGTAACTGTCTGACCGGCGCGAAGCTGCGCCGATGCTCGGTGCAGGGGCCGAGACGCTGCAACGCGGCAAGATGGGCTGCGGTGGGATAGCCCTTGTGTTTGGCGAAACCGTAGCCGGGATAACGCGCATCCAACTCGCACAGGATGCGGTCGCGTGCGACCTTGGCCAGAATCGACGCGGCACTGATCGCCGGTTCCAGCGCGTCGCCATCGACAATGGCGCGTCCGGCGCAGGGCAGGTTTTTTGGCAGATGGTTGCCGTCGATCAGGGCGAGTGTGGGCGCGGGATCGAGTGTCGCGAGTGCGCGCGCCATGCCGAGCAGGGTGGCTTGCAGGATGTTGATCCGGTCGATTTCCGAGGCGGCGACTTCGATCACGCTGAAGGCCAGCGCCTGCGCGCGGATCAGCACGTCGAACTGTTCGCGGCGTGCGGCGCTCAACACTTTGGAATCGGCCAGTCCCGCAATCGGGCGTTGCGGGTCGAGAATCACGGCGGCGACCACCACCGGCCCGGCCAGCGGGCCGCGCCCGGCTTCGTCGACGCCGGCGGTCAGCAGCGGCCGTTCAATCATGCAAGGCGCGGATGTGGTGGAAGATGTAGTTGCTGTAGGAGTCGAGCAGGCGCTTGTCCTTGCAATCGAGGTAGGCACCTTGGCAACGCTCGCGCAGCAGTGCATTGGCCTGGAAGAAATCGTCCTTCTTGATCCCGGCGATATCCAGAATCAGCGCGCCGGCAAAACTCAGGTCGAGCGCGGGATAGGCATACGTCCGCGCCGGTTTGTAATTGGTCTTGAGCATGTAATAGGTGATGAAATTTGGATCGGGTACCGACGCCGGCACGCTCTTGGGAATTTCGCGGATGGCGCCGTCGAACGAGGGTTGATGATCGCCGAAATGAAACAGCAGCGCGGGCCGATTGCCGTCGAGCAGGGTTTTCTCGATGTGCGCGATCGCCGTATCCGACATCGACAATCGGTACAGGTAATTGCCGAGATTGAGGTTGATCCAGTCGTCGAGATCCTGCGGCTTGAATTTGCCCGCGAACAGCGGTTTGTCGTATGGCGGCGGCAGGGTTTTCAGCGGCGTCATGTGCGGGCCGTGCTGGCGCAAGGTCAGCATCATCACGAACAGTGGCTGCTTGCCGATGGTTTTCTTTTCCTGCGCATAGATGCGATCGAATACCTGCATCAGGTCGCTGTCGGACGATTCCCAGGACAAGCCGTAATCCTGACCGTCGTAGAATTTGTCGAAGCCGTAGAATTTGTAGGCGTTGCGCGCATTGATGAAATCACCCGACATCGGATAAATCGCGATGACGCGATAGCCGGCCGCATGCAGATCATCGGGCAGCGAATGGGTGACACGCGGCGCGAGATTGTACGGCGCGTACAGGCCGGCATCGCCGAAGGTGGCGTGATTCATCCCGGTCAGCAGGGCGAATTCGGATGTCCAGGTGCCGCCACCCCAGACATGCACGGTCAGCGGTCCGTGCGCGCGCGTGCGGCCGTCGGCTTCGAACATCTTGCGCTTGCATACCGCCGGCAGGGTGCAGACTTTGAGCATGGTCGGATCGAAGGTGCTTTCTTCCAGAATGGCGACGATGTCAGGATGTTCCTGAGCCGTACCGGTCTTGTTCGTTGCGGTGCAGGCGCGACCGCTGCAGACCGGCGGATTGTCCGTGGCAGATTGCGCCCAAACGACGCTCGGGTCGGCATCGGCAGCCACAGGCGGAATACGAATTTCGGTCTGATGGAACGAAGTGAAAAAATCCACAATGTAGCTGCGGTCGTTCATCGTTGCCCACATGCCCTTGCCGAATACTGCCGCAAAAGGGCCCGTCGGCGAATCGATGGCGAACAACAACGCAATCGCCGCCAGTGCACCGACGACCCGCAACCAGCGTCGCGAGCTCGGCGGCATCGTGGCGAACAGACGCGGCCGATCCAGCCACCAGGCGGCGATCAGCAGGCCGGGAATCAGGATCGCGCCGCCGGCCAACGCGAACATGATGCTTGGGTAATGCTGCGCGACTTCGAGTAGATCGCGGTTCAGGAAATACACCAGATCCGGCGCCAGCAAGGGCGTGGTCAGGTAATGAAATTTCAACGCGCCGGCGATGAGCAGACCGCCGAAAATCACGCTGGGCGCGATCAGTGCGAACGCGAAGCGCCGCGACAGGAACGCGATCAGTGCGACGCAATCCAGGATCAGCGCCAGCGCAAAAAGCTTTTCAATGGTGCCCGATTCATTCAGCGGTCCGGCGGCCAACAGTGCCAGAAAGCCGAATGCGGCAAGGATGGTGAGAATGCGGGTGCGTTTCGGTGTCGGAGGCAACGGCATCGCGGTCATGGGCCTGTGCGCACAGCGTCAATAGGCAAACCTCAGCATAGTGGGTTGCCCGTGCCGCGTAGTCAATGCGCGCTGCGGGATGCGAGCAGATCGGCGATGGCCGCGGCAGCGCTGCGGTCAGGGTCGCCAAGCAATTCGCGGTGCAGTCGCTGGAACGTGGCCAGCATTTCCGCCGGCATCGCGTGTGTGCGCGGATCGCGCAGATACGGCAGCAGTGCCGCCGCGATTGCCTCGGGCGTGCATGCCGCCTGCATCAGCTCGGGAACGAGGGTTTTCTCCGCGAGGATGTTCGGCAGTGAGTATACATTTGTTCGCAGCAGGCCGAGCCGGGTGACGATGCGATAGGTCAGCGGCGCCAGCCGGTAGGCCACGACCATCGGCCGTTTCGCCAGCATCGCTTCGAGCGTGGCGGTGCCCGAAGCCAGCAGCACGGCGTCGGCGGCGGTCATGGCGGCATGCGCGTTGCCGTCGATTACGCGCAGGCCTGAAGTCAGTTCCGGTTCGCGCTGCAGTGCCTCGAAGGCCGCACGGCAGGCCGCGTTCGCCATCGGTGCAACAATGTACAATTGTGGAATTTGCTGCTTGAGCAGAGCGGCCGCATCGAGAAAATCACGGCCCAGCCGGCGGATTTCGCCGAGCCGGCTGCCGGGCAGCAAGGCCAGCACCGGTACGTCGGCAGGCACATCAAGCGTGTGCCGTGCCGCCGCGCGGTCCGGCTCCATCGCGAATGCGGCGGCCAGCGGATGGCCGACAAAACGTGCATCGACGCCGTAACGCGCGTAGATCGGCGGTTCCATCGGAAACAGGCAGAGCACGCGATCGGCGCTGCGGCCAATTTTCGCCGCGCGTTTTTCCTTCCATGCCCACACCGAAGGACTCACGTAATGCGCGGTGCGGATGCCGGCACGCTTGAGTTTGCGTTCGAGGCCGAGATTGAAATCCGGCGCATCGATGCCGATAAAAGCAGTGGGACGAAGATTGCGCGTGCGTTTGACTACATCGTGCCGGATCGCGAGCAACTGCGGCAGATGCGGCAACACTTCGACCAGGCCCATCACGCTGAGTTTTTCCGCGGGGTGCCAGATCTCCATTCCCGTTGCCGCCATCTGCGGGCCGCCGATGCCGGCGAAATGCGCCGTGGGAAAGCGTACGCGCAGTTCCGTGATCAGATTTGCACCAAGCAGGTCGCCTGAAGCCTCGCCGGCGACAAGGACGAAAAGCGGGTTTGCTCCCGCCGTCATCTCATCAGCGCGCGCTGGCCGCGCTCGATGAAGTCCAGCATGCGCTTGACGTCGGGCTCGCCCGCGGCCATACGCGCAAGCTCGGCGCGCGCTTCGTCGAGCGACTGTTTGGAAACGTACAGGGTCTTGTACGCACGCTTGATCGCGGCGATGCGCTCCGGCGAGAAGCCGCGGCGCTTCAGGCCTTCGGCATTGATTCCGCGCGGACGGCCGTATTCATTGGCCACGATCACGAACGGCGGCACGTCGCCATTGATCAGACAGCCCATGCCGATGAAGGCGTGCTCGCCGACGCGGCAGAATTGATGGACACCGGCAAAACCCGAAAGAATGGCGTAGTCACCGATTTCCACATGCCCGGCCAGGGTGGCGTTGTTGGAAAAAATCGTGTGGTCGCCAACCTGGCAATCGTGCGCGATATGGGCATAGGCCATGATCCAGTTGTCGTCGCCGATGCGTGTCGCGCCGCCGCCGGCACCGGTGCCGCGGTTGATGGTGGTGAATTCGCGGATCGTGTTGGCGTCGCCGATGACCAGCTCGCCGCGTTCGCCGTGGAATTTCTTGTCCTGCGGATCGGCGCCGACCGAGGCGAACTGGAAGATGCGGTTGTCGCGACCGATCCGGGTCGGACCCTGAATCACGACGTGTGGTCCGACCGTGGTGCCGGCAGCGATCTCTACCTCGGCGCCAATGACGCTGAACGGCCCGACGCTGACATCCGCAGCGAGCTTCGCCGTGGCGTCGATTTGCGCGCTGGGGTGGATCATCCGGCCTCCGCGCACAGCAATTCGGCTTCCGCAACCTGCTTGCCGTCGACCGATGCGCGGCAGGCGAACAGGCCCATGCGCCGGATCATGCGCTTGAGTTCCACTTCCAGGATCAACTGGTCGCCCGGGATAACCATTTGTGTAAATTTTGCATTATCCACTTTTACCAGATAATACTTTGGTTGCGTTTCGCGCTGCGCTGCGGACAGGAACACCAGCAGACCGGATGCCTGCGCCAGCGCCTCGATGATCAGCACTCCCGGCATCACCGGGTGACCAGGAAAGTGGCCCTGAAAAAACGGTTCGTTGATGCTGACGTTCTTCAGCGCGCGCAGGCTTTTGTCGGCGTTGAACTCGAGCACGCGATCCACCAGCAGGAACGGATAGCGGTGCGGCAGCATCGCCATGATGCGCTCGACATCGACTGGCACTGTGGCAGCTGGCGTCGCGGCGGCCGGCGGAGTGGGCTTGTTCATGATTTGCTTTCCTTTGATTCCAATTCCTTCTCGATGGCCTGCACACGGCGGGCGAGGTCATCCAGATGCTTGAAGCGTGCGGCATTGCGACGCCACTGGCGGCTTTCCTGCAGCGGTACGCCCGACGAATATTCCCCCGCGCTGTGGATCGAATGCGTGACCAGGGCGCGGGCGGTGATGGTCACGCCATCGGCCACGTTCAGATGGCCCAGTATGCCAGCGCCGCCGCCGATCAGGCAGTAGCGGCCGATTTTCGCGCTGCCGGCGACGGCCGCGCAGCCGGCCATCGCCGTATGCGCGCCGATATGCACGTTGTGCGCAATCTGGATCTGGTTATCCAGGCGCACATCTTCCTCGAGTACGGTGTCCTCGATCGCGCCGCGGTCGATCGTGGTGTTGGCGCCGATTTCGCAGTCGTCGCCGATGCGCACGCCACCGAGTTGCGGCACCTTGATCCAGCCACCGTGATCGGAAGCGTCGCGCTCGAAGGCCAGGCCGAAACCATCGGCACCAATCACGGCGCCCGGGTGTACAAGTACACGTTTACCCAAGGTCACGCGCGTCACCAGGGTCACGCGCGCGACCAGGCGCGACTGCGCGCCGACCGCGCAGTCCACGCCGATCACGCAATGCGGCCCGAGCACGGCGCCACTATCGATTATCGCGCCGGCCTCGATGACGCAATGCGGCCCGATGCTCGCGCTGGCGTCCACGCGTGCATCGGCGGCGATCACGGCACTCGGATGTACGCCCGGTACCGCGGCGGGTGTCGGGTCGAACAGGGCCGCGATCTTCGCGAACGCGACGTAGGGATCGGCGGCGATCAGACAGGCGCCGGCGCAATGCACGGCGTCGTCGGCGCGCAGCACGATCGCGCCGGCGTGGCTGCCGTCGAGCTGGGTGCGGTAACGCGAATTGGCGAGAAAACTCAGTTGCCCGGACGTCGCGGTGGCGAGCGTGCCCACGCCGGCGATCATCCGCGCGCCGTCGCCGCGCAGCTCCAGCTTGAAACGCGCGGCCAGTTCGTCGAGACGGTAGCGCGTTGGCGTACTCATGGTTTTGTTTCCGCCGCTGGCGTGGCCGGATGCCTGAGACGGTCGAGCACCGCATCGGTGATGTCGATGCGTGGATTGGCATAGACCACGGGGCTGGGCACGATGAGGTCGTAGCCTTGTGCGCGTGCGTAGTCGATCACGGTGTTGTTGATCTGTTGCCAGATGCGGTCGCGTTCGCCGGCGGCGCGCGTATTCAACTCGTTGCGCAAATCCTCGCGCGTGCGCTTGATCGAACGATCCAGCGTGTCGATCTCGCGCTTGAGTGCTTCGGCATCGGCCTTGGCCATGATCGCGCCATCGCGATCGTAACGCTGCTTCAGGTTCGTCAGGCGGTTTTCGTCGGTCTTCAGCGCAGCATCGCGCGGGGCGAACTCGCGCTGCAAGGTGGCGCGGCTGGCAATCATCTGCGGCGCATCGTCGATCAGGCGTTTCAAATCCACGTAGCCGACCTTGCCGCCAGCCTGGCCGTGGACGCAGGCCGGCAGCAGCGCCAGTGCCAGCAGCAGCGTGCCGATGCCGTATCGTCCACCTGCGCTTCGCCTCACGCTTCCCGCCTCTTTCGCCGCGTCGGATGGCGCGCGCAGATTCTGCGCGGCCGTCGTTGCTATCTTAACGCTTCCTCAGAAAGTCGTGCCGAAGTTGAACTGCAGGGTTTCGGCGATATCACCCGGCTTCTTGATGATCGGGCGGCCCAGATTGATGATGATGGGTCCGACCGGCGCCTGCCAATGCAGTGAAATGCCGGTGGATACACGCATGTCGCTCAGGGAAAATCCGTTGTTGTTGTACAGGCCATTGCCAAGCGAGGGATTGTTCTTGTTGAACACGTTGCCGGCGTCGACATACCAGGACAGGCGCGTGGCGGAATCGTCCTTGACGAACGGCGTCGGGAAAATCAATTCGGCCGAAGCCACGGTCTTCAGGTTTCCGCCCAGCGGCTGACGGCAGTAGATGCTGCCGGTGCAACCGGGAGTGACGGTATACGGGCCGAGCGTATTGTCGCGGAAACTGCGCACGTCGGAGATGCCGCCGGCGTAGAAGTTCTCGAAGAACGGCAGGCCGTTGATCTTGATTGGCGCCCCGGTGGCGGGGTTGATGCCGTCGGCAGCACGATAGGTATTGCCATAGCCGATCGTTGCCGAGCCTTCGAACGTCAGTCCGTGGGTCACCGGAATGTACTGGGCGTATTTGTAGATCAGCTTGTAATACTCGACGGTCGAGCCGGGCAGTGCCACTTCGGCCGACAACTGCTGCAACGATCCGTGCGTCGGATTGAAGAATTTGTTGCGCGTATCGTGGGCCCACGATACCTGTGCCGTCCATTCGTGGAAGGTGTTGTGGTTGAGCTGCTGGATGTAGTCAACGATCGGTTGCGGTGAATAGTAGCTGGTGTAATAAATCGGTTTGCCGTTGGCATCCAGAATCGGATTGCCGTTGATATCGAGCTCTGGCGTCGGAACGCCGGTGAGAATCTGGGTCTTGCTCAATCCCAGTTGCAGGTTGACCGTGTCGGTTTCCGAGATCGGCAGGCCGATATAGGTGGAAAACGCGCCGGTATTGCTCAGGTAATTGGCCAGATTTGCCTGTTGCTGATCGAGTTTGGAGTACGACGCATCGTAGCCCAGGCCGATGCCGTCGGGAGTCAGATACGGTTGGTAATACGACAGCGCGTAGCGGGTCAGAAAGTCGCTCTTGGACAAGGTTACCGAAGCGCGATCGCCGGTGCCGAGGAAGTTGTTTTGCGATACCGACGTGCTGAGCACGATGCCGTAAACCTGCGAATAACCCAGGCCGAAGGTGAACGAGCCGGACGAGGTTTCCTCGACCTTGACGTTGACGTCCACTTCGTCGTCGCTGCCGGGCACGCGCGGCGTGGTGATGTCGACTTTCTTGAAATAGCCCAGGCGCTGCAAGCGGATCTTGGAGCGGTCGATCGCGGCCTGCGAATACCAGGCGCCTTCGAGCTGGCGCATTTCGCGGCGCATGACTTCGTCCTGGGTGCTGTGATTGCCCTTGAACACGATGCGGCGCACGTACACGCGCTTGCCGGGATTGACGAAGAAGTTGATCGCGACCAGGCGCTTGTCGCGTTCCAGTGTGGGGATCGGCGTGACTTGCGCGAACGCATAACCGATATTGGCCAGCACGGCGGTCATCGCCTGCGCCGATTGTTCGAGTTTCTTGCGCGAGAAGATTTCGCCGGGCTTGAAGGTGATGAGCTTGGCCATGTCGGCTTCGTTCAGCACCAGATTGCCGCTGAGCTTGACTTCGGAAACCTTGTAGATCTGGCCTTCGGTCACATTGGCGGTGAGATACATGGTGCGTTTGTCGGGACTGATGCTGACCTGGGTCGAGTCGATGTTGAAGTCGACGTAGCCGCGGTCCAGATAATACGAGTTGAGTTTCTCCAGATCGCCCGAGAGTTTTTCGCGTGAGTACTGATCGTCCTTGGAATACCAGGAAGTCAGGTTTGTGGTGTCGGATTCGAAATCGCTGCGGATGTCGTCTTCAGAAAACGCATGATTGCCGACGATGTCGATCTGCTTGATCTTCGCGACCTTGCCTTCGGCGATGATGATGGACAACTCGACACGATTGCGGTCCAGGTTGATTACCTTGGGTGTGACCGTGACGTTGTATTTGCCGCGGTTGTAATACTGGCGGGTAAGTTCCTGGGTGACGCGGTCCAGAGACAGCCGATCGAAGGGTTCGCCTTCGGCCAGGCCGATGTCTTTCAGGCCCTTGAGCAGATCCTCGGATTTCAGATCCTTGTTGCCCTTGAGTTCGATCTTGGAAATCGCCGGGCGCTCCTTGACCGTGATCACCAGAATGTCGCCCTGACGTGATACCGACACATCGGTGAAGAAGCCGGTCTTGTACAGCGCGCGAATCGCCTGCTGGGCGCGCTCGCCGGTGACGCGATCGCCTTTTTCCACGGGCAGATAGGTGAACACGGTGCCGGCGGAAATGCGCTGCAGGCCGTCGATGCGGATGTCGGATGCCACGAACGGATCGAAGGCATAAGTGTTGGCGGTGAGGCAGGCGAGCAGAACAAGGGCGGCGATACGCTTCATCGTCACTTCCAGAATTGTGGGTACAACGGATTGTGGGTACATCTTCGCGCCGACATGGCCGCGAAGTCATCGTCAATTGTTGCAAATCCGCGTATCCATCGCGTTGTGGCCTTGCTTTCGCGTCGACGCATCCTGCGCCGATGGTGTTGCTTGTCGCTCTTCCGCACCGCTGGTCAGGCGCGCACTCAGCCCGTGACCAGACGCAGGATATCGTTGTAGAACGCCACGCTTATCAGCGCTGCCAACAGCGCCATGCCAACGTATTGTCCGGCGATCAGGGTGCGTTCGTTCAAAGGGCTGCCCTTGATCCACTCGATAAGGTAATACAGCAGATTGCCGCCATCCAGGATCGGAATCGGCAATAGATTGAGGATGCCCAGGCTCAGCGAAATCACGGCGAGGAACGACAGAAACCACGCCAGTCCCATCTGCGCCGAGGCATTGGCGACCTGGGCGATGCCGATCACGCTCGACAGGTTTTTTGTCGATGCCTGTCCGCTGAGCATGCTGGCGATCATGCCGAAGGTGCTGCGCGTGGTTTTCCAGGTTTCGTTGAACGCTGCCGGAATCGCGCGCAGCGGACCATAGCGCTCGACCGCGGTGTAGGCATCCGATGGCCCGACCCCGATGATCCAGCGATCCTTGCCGTCCGTGTTGCGATGTTCGGCGGTGATTTGCAACGCGAGCGTATCCAGACCGCGTGCAACGACCACATGCAGTTGCGGGTCTTTCGCCGCCTGTTCCGGTATCAACTTGACCAGGTCGGCAAAGGTGGCAACCGCGATGCCGTTGACGCTGACGATGCGGTCGCCCGGCTTGAGTCCGGCGCTGGCGGCCGGCCCGGCCGGCACGTCTCCGGCGATGGCTGGCGGTGCCTGCAATTGCAATCCGATCGCAGCGACGGTCTTGTCGTTGTCGGCGGCACCCGCCGGCAGTTGGCTCAAGGCCAGCGTGCGCTGCTGTGCCTGACCTTGTGCGTCGGTCAGCGTCAGCACGATATCCTGGCGCGTCATCGCCGCCTGGGCCACGGCGAGCAAGGCCGCGCTGCCGGAATCCACGCGCTCGCCATCGACGGCGTCGATGCGGTCGCCAGCGTGCAGGCCGGCTGCGGCGGCGAGGCCTTGCGGTGCGCCGATCACCGGCTGGAAATCCGGACGACCAATCACGAACATCGCCCAGAAAGCGGCAATCGTGAACAGGATATTGAACGCCGGGCCGGCGGCGGCAATCGCCATGCGTTGCCAGATCGGCGCCGAGGAATACTCGCCCGGTTGATGCGCGACAGCTTGCGGATTTTCCGCTTCGCGCGCGTCGAGAAATTTCACGTAGCCGCCGAGTGGTATCGCGCCGATCGCGTATTCGGTGCCGTCGCGGCCAAAGCGCGACCAGATCGGGTTGCCAAAACCGACCGAGAAGCGCAGCACCTTGACCCCACAGCGCCGCGCCACCCAGAAGTGGCCGAACTCGTGGAAGGTGACCAGCAGGCCGAGGGTGACCAGTAGCCACCACACGGAACCGAAGAACTCAGACATCTAACCCGCCTACGGTGATTTGACTGCCAAGTATAGACGGTTCCGGGCCAAGCTCGCAGGCACAAAACCGTAGCGTCGCCTAGCAGAACGACCGCCGCATGATACGTTGCGCATGCTGGCGTGCGGTTAAATCGGTGTAAATCAGGCCTTCGAGCGTATCTGCCGGTTCAGCCGGCATTGCGGCAAGCGTGGCTTCGATCAATTCCGCGATGGCCAGAAATGGCAGGGTGCCGTCGAGAAATGCCGCCACCGCCACTTCGTTGGCCGCATTGAGAATGGCCGGCGCCGTGCCGCCGGCAGCAAGTGCACAATAGGCCAGATCGAGGCAGCGGAAAGTTTCGCGATCCGGCGCCTCGAAATTCAGTTGGCCGAGTTTGAGCAGATCCAGCGCGGCCACGCCGGATTCGATCCGCTCCGGCCAGGCCAGCGCGTGCGCCAGTGCGGTGCGCATATCCGGATTGCCGAGCTGCGCCAGCACCGAGCCATCGGCGTATTCGACCAGCGAATGCACGATGCTTTGCGGATGCACGACGACTTCGATTTGATCGGCGCGCGCACCGAACAGCCAATGCGCCTCGATCACTTCCAGGCCCTTGTTCATCAGCGTGGCCGAGTCGACCGAAATCTTGCGGCCCATCACCCAGTTCGGATGCGCGCAGGCTTGATCCGGCGTGATCGCTGCCAGATCGTTGCGGTGTTTGCCGCGGAATGGCCCGCCAGACGCGGTGAGCAGGATTCTGCGCACGCCGGCTTGATCAAGGTTGCGATGCGGATTCGGCAGGCACTCGACATCGGCCGCCCCCGGCCCATGGGGCAGGCACTGAAAAATCGCATTGTGTTCGGAGTCGATCGGAATCAGCTCGCCGCCGCCGTTGCGTACGGCGTCGAGCAATAGCGCGCCGGCCATCACCACCGCTTCCTTGTTCGCCAGCAACAGGCGTTTGCCGGCGCGGGCCGCCGCCAGCGTGGACTCAAGTCCGGCCGCGCCGACGATGGCGGCGATCACGATGTCGCAGTCGCCCGAGGCGGCTGCGCGCAAGGCATCCGTGCCGGCGGCGGCGCGCGTGGACAATCCGGCTTGCGTCAATCCCCTGCGCAATGCAGATTCGAAAGCCGGGTCGGCGATGATCGCAAGCTGCGGCCGGAAGCGCGCGCACAGGGCGACCAGGGCATCGACATTGCGATGTGCGGTCAGCACGCTGGCGCGGAATCGATCCGGATGCCGCGCGACGACATCCAGCGCGCTGGCGCCGATCGAGCCGGTCGCGCCGAGGACGGCGATGTTCTTCATAAGCCCAGCAGGGTCTTGCCGATGGCGAAGATCGGCAACACGGCAAACGCGCTGTCGAGACGATCGAATACGCCACCGTGGCCGGGAAACAGTGCGCCGGAATCCTTGACGTTGGCGTGGCGCTTGATCAGGCTTTCGAACAGATCGCCGATGATCGAGAACGCCACGCAGATCAGGGCCAGCGCGGCGAGCGGGATCAATTGCACATTGTGTACACCGAGCAGGCAACCGCCGATCACGGCGACAACGGCCGTGCCGGCCATGGCACCGTAAACGCCGACGATGGTCTTGCCGGGACTGATATTCGGCGCGAGTTTCTTGCGACCCCAGCGGCTGCCGGCCAGATAAGCGAAGGTATCCGCCGACCAACCCAAGGCGAGTGCGTATAGCGCCCAGGCTGGACCGTGCACCGCGCTGCCGTGGATCTGCATCAACGCGGCCCAGGCAGGAAAAATCGCGAGGCCGCCGACCAGCAATTTGATCATGCTGTTCCCGGGCGTAGCCGCGGCGGCAAAGGTGTAATGCCGCAGCCAGTACAGTGCGACGATCCACCATGCGCAGCCGGTGGCGATGACGATCCACCACGGCCAGGTGCCGTGCCAGATCCAGAGTGCGCCGAACACGATAATCGCGATGACCAGCAAGGCGCTGCGATAACGGCGATCGCGCAAGCCCGACAGCCGTGTCCATTCCCACAACGCGAGCAGGCACAATCCGGAAATGATGATGGCGAAAGCCGCTGTCGGCAGCAGCAGGATCATCGCGATCGCGAGCGGTGTAATCAGCAGGGCGGTGGCTACGCGTTGTTTCATTTGAGCTCCGGGCGCGATCCGTTGGCAGATACCTGATCGCCGGTTTTCCCGTAACGCCGCTCGCGTTGGGCAAAATCGTCCAGCGCGCGCTGCAGGCAGTCGGCGTCGTAATCCGGCCAGAGTACGTCGCTGAAAACCAGTTCGCTATAGGCCAGTTGCCAGAGCAGGAAATTGCTGATGCGCTGCTCGCCGCCGGTGCGGATGAACAAGTCCGGCGGCGGCAAGTCGGCGAGGCAAAAAAACTGCGCCATGCAGCGTTCGTCGATCTGCGTCGGCGCCAGCTCGCCGCGTTGCACTGCGGCGGCGATTTGTCTTGCCGCGTTCACGATGTCCCAGCGTCCGCCGTAATTCACGGCGATATTGAGTGCGAGTTTCGCGTTGGCGAATGTTTTCGCCATCGCCGCCTGCATGCGTTCGCGCAAAGCCGGGGCGAATGCGGACAAGTCGCCGATGAAACGGATGCGCACGCCATAGCCGTGCAATTCGTCGACTTCGCGATCGAGTGCCTTCAGGAACAATTCCATCAGCGCACCGACTTCGGATTGCGGGCGCTGCCAGTTTTCGCTGGAAAACGCGAACAAGGTGAGCGCGCTGATGCCGCGTTGCAGGCAAAACTCGATCGTCGCGCGCACCGCTTTCTGGCCGGCGCGATGGCCGAAGCTGCGCGGACGATGCCGTTGCTTCGCCCAACGGCCGTTGCCGTCCATGACGATGGCGATATGGCGCGGCAGTCGCAATGTGGAAATTTCCACATTGTCCGGCATTGCGGCTGGAAGTTTGGCGTTAGCGGTAGACATCGCGACGATTGCCGATGCGGACGATCAGGATGCGCACGCCCACATCGTCGATGTGGGCGATGACGCGATAATCGCCGACGCGGTATTTCCAGAAGTTGCCGAGTTGCGGTCCCTTCAGCGCTTCGCCGAGCGCGCGCGGGTCATCCAGAGGCGCGAGGCGATCGTGCAGAAAGCGCAGTACCCGGCGCACGATTTGCGTATCGATCCGGTCGAGATTCTTGATGGCGTGCGGCGACAGTTCAATCTTCCACGCCATAGCGCTTCATCGCCTCGGCCAGCGGAACGGTTTTGCCGCGCCCGCTACGGATGGTCTGCATTTCACGTTCGGCCAGATAGAAATCTTCCAGATCCTCGATGTGTTCGAGGATCGCTTCACGGGCATAAAACGTCTTGGTGCGGCCGGTCGCCTTGGCCAGCTTGGCGAGACGCTTTTCAATGAGTTCGGGTAGACGGATCGCGAGCATGGCGTAATTCCGGAGCGTGCAGTGCGCGTGCTATATGAGTATAGCAGAAGCCTTGTCGGCGACCGCCCGTGCTCACAGCGCCATCAGTTCGTCTTCCTTCGCCTTGGCGACGGCATCGACATCCTTGACGAACTTGTCGGTGAGTTTCTGGATTTCGTCCTCGGCGCGGCGTTCTTCGTCCTCGGTGATCTTTTTTTCCTTGAGCAATTCCTTGACCTGCTGCATGGCGTCGCGACGGATATTGCGTACCGCGACTTTGGCTTCCTCGCCGGAATGCGCGACGTGCTTGGACAATTCCTTGCGCCGCTCTTCGGTCAACGCGGGCAGGTTGATGCGGATGATGGTGCCGGCCGTGGTCGGATTCAGGCCGAGGTCGGAAGCGAGGATGGCTTTCTCGACTTCCTTCACCATCGGCTTTTCCCACGGCGTGATCGTGAGCGAACGCGCGTCGGCCACGGCGATATTCGCCACCTGGCTAATCGGCACATCGGTGCCGTAATAATTCACTTTCAGATGATCGATCAGCGCGGTACTGGCGCGGCCGGTGCGCAAGCGCTGCAAGTCGTGCTTGAGCGCATCCACGCTCTTGGTCATGCGCTGTTGCGCGGCAGTTTTGATGTCGTTGAGCATGGGCGGCTCCGCAGATTTCCCGAAGGCTGCGAAGTATAGCAGCGCGACTGAGCTTGCCGTGCACCGGTCGCGCTGACAAGCTCAGGTCGCGTTCGGCTCAGAAGCTGCGCGAGATCTGGAAGTCCAGACCGTATTTCAGATCGCCGTTGGAACGTCCCCAGACGGCGTGCTCAAGCGTGGCCTGGATGTTGTATTTGTCGGTGAGCGCGTAATTGATGGCCGCGCCGACGAGACCGTGATCTTGCAGACGGATTCTGTCGTGATTGAGCCAGATCGGGTCCAGCGCCGGCGGTCCGCCGATCTCCTGGTCGGTGATGCCGTTGCCGATTTTCAAGTCTCCCAGAATCTTTGCACTGAGGCGCGGGGAAATGAAATAACCCACGTCTACGACCAGGCTGGAGTAGTTGTTGTTGTAACCGATATGGGGAGTGTTGAAATAATATTCGTACTGCGCGTCGTAGTAGAAGTTCGAAAAATCGAACTGGCGCGACAGCTGCATACCCACGCCGACTTGCGTATTGCGCTCGCCGAAACTCGCCGCCCCGTAGTACTGGTAGTTATGGCTCGGCACGACGAGGTCGATCTTCGGCGCGAGTTGGTAACCGGCGTAATCGAAGTGATAACGCACCCCGGCGTTCCAGTCCTGGAACGTGCCGTGGTAGTTGCCGTCGTCAAGCAGCGTCGGCCGGCACGCAGGCGTCGGACCGGCGGGCGTAAGGCAGGACAGTACCGGATGCGCGAACATGCTGGCGTATTTGCCGCTGTAGGCCGATTCGACGTAAGGCAGACCGATGGCGACTTCCCAGCCATCGGCGACGAAATAACTGGCGCGCAGCTCCTGGACGAAAAAGCTCACGTCGCCAGAATCTTTGCCGGCAGGACCATCGAAATCACCGTGGTAATACGTGTGCTGGAACTCGAGTCCGATCGAGCCGTGTCCTGCGCTGTAATCGGCTTGCGGGTTGGGTGCCGTATCGGTGAATGATGAATTGACCGCATCCTGCGACCAGGCCAATGGCAGCTGGGTCATTGCAAGCGCGAACAGTGCGACGTACGCCGGAAAGCGGAATCGGTTTCTGCGACTGACTGATGGAATCTGCATATATCTCATCTCGTGTTCCCCTCGAATTTGTTCGTCTGGTCACATCCGGAAAAAATCGGTCTACGTCAGCCTGGTCCACTGCAGCGTATTTTCAATTCAGCGACGCGTTGGCAAATTAAAGGCGCGCAACCGGCTTGCCGGGCCGATATCCGGCCCTTCATCCAGTTGGCGCGCCTTGATAACGCGCCATTGTCGCGAACGGTTTTCAGGTGCCGCGCGTCTGCATGGTTTGTTCAATCGATTTCAGATACTGATTCAAACCCGCGTTCTCGCTCAGGTGGTGCGGGAAGTGATCGCGCAATTGCTGTTCGCCCGGATTGTTGCCCAGAACGGCGAGCAGGGCAGGTTCGCGCGTGGACTTGCCCAGATCGGCCGAAATGGCATTCATGTCGCTACCATTGGCAATGATCACGTCGTAGTGATTGGCCGATAGGGTTTGCGCCAGCGCGGCGGCGTCGGTCACCAGCGTGACCTTGTGTCCGGCTTTTTCCAGGCCGCTGTAAAGCAGTTTCTGGTCGGAATTGGCGGCTCCGGTACGATAGATCAGGATATTGGCCGGGTCGCGCGTGATGAAGGCGTGGTAGCGCATGCTCTGGCCGGTGTGGAACATGCTTTCTCCGCAGGCCTGGACGTCCACGGTGGTGACGGTCAATCCAACAATCGACAATGCGATGACGATAGGCAGCTTGTTCATGGATTTCTCCTGGGTTGAGTACGTGTTGCGGTTGTTACGGGTGTTGCTGAAGTATCTATTCCGGAATTGCTCGGCGCGATTACAGCCCTGCCCTGAGCTTGGTCGAAGGGCTCGGCGGTGATGGCGAAAAGCGTGGTGGAGGACGCCACGCCGGCGGAGGTCTCGATGTCAATCGACGCCACCAAGCGTTCCGGGTGCGGATTGGGCAGGCGCGGGTTGCTCAGCAAAGGCTGCCGCTCGTCCCCCCCGAGACGCATTTGATCGCCCCATGCCCAGCCAAGCGGCACCGATTCGTTGTGATCATCGGGGTCACCGGGAAGCTCCAGCCCGCTGCGCAGTGGCACGTCCGCCTTGCTGCCGTCACGATAATGTATGCGCAGCCGCACCAGTCCTTTTCCATCGGGTTCAGGGAGAAAACTGCCAGCGAGCATCAGCATGCGGAACGCAGCGATCGGGGTTGCGGGTACCGGCAATCCGGCAACTTTGATCGCGGAGCCGAATCCGCTCGCCGCGTCCGTCAACTGTATGGCCCCGCGCAAGTCGTAGTCGATGCCGTCGATGCGCACCGTTCCGAGCGGAAACAGATTCAGCGATGGAACCAGTGCGTGTATCGTGTTGCCGACCGTTCCCGGCGCCGCGGTATACGCCTCGGTCATGTCCAGCAACAGCGGGCTGGTGCTCTGCGCGCGCGACGGGATCGGCTCGCCATCGACAAGACGCGCTATCGGCGGTTGCGGTCGCGAGTCGGGTGCGCGCCAGATGCCGGGATCGCGTGACGGCAAAGTCAGGGTCTTGTCGCGCAACAGCGGTTGGTCGGCTGGCGCATTGAGCAGTGCGGAATCCTGTTGCAATGCGGCGACTGCGCGCGTGTCGGCGGGGATCGGCCACACGACCCAGGCGCCATGCAGCGTCCGTGCAAGCAGTTGATTGTCGTCCGGGGCGAACGCCACCTGGGCGATCATGTCGATCATCGGGACCAGATCGGCATTGAGCAGCGGACCCACGGCCGTGCCGCTGTCGGCGTCGTAAAGCTGGACGCCGTAGCGGAACGCGTGGGCAATCAGCCGCCCATCATGGCTGACCGCCAACGCCGCGGTCGCCTGATCGCGGGTTGGCGGTGGAATACGGCGTTCATTCGGCGCGCCCGGATTTAATGAGTCAAGATTGAGCAGATCGAGGCCGTTGCCGGCGACGAAGGTCTTGTTTGCCGCGGCAATGATTCCGATCGGCGACGTGCCGCTGATCTTGTGCGTGCTTAGTGTCTTGCCGCTCGCTGGATCCCACGCAACCACTTGACCGCCGAGCAGGCGCGGGTCGTCAGCGCGCGTTACCAGGAAAAGGTTGTCGGATCCGGGTGCGAAGCTTGCCCACATGACGGGAGTTGCCGGGTCATGCGTATATGCGCCGATGCGGCGCAGCGTACGCGCATCGAACACGAGGGTCGGCGCCTGCGCGGATCCGGTCGCGAGCAGCCGCATGCCATCTGGAGACAATTCCAACTGACGCAGCGGACCGGCCACGATGGCCGGTTCGGCTTGTCGCCGGCCCGTGCGCAGATCAAACGATTCCAGGCGTTCGGCAAAACCGTTGGTCGCTTTTTCCGGAAATGAAATGACGATGGTGTTCGAGCCGGCGCTTGCGACCAGACGCATCGGGCTGTTGCCGAGTTCGACCGGGGCATAGCGTGGCCGCATCGTCGCGCCATCGAATACCGTCAATTGCGTACCGGAGGCGGCGATCAGGCTGCGACCGTTGTCGATCAGTTCGGCGAAACTCAGCGGTTGCGGCAGCGTGACCCATGGTGTCGCCTCGCCGTTGGCGAGGGTGGCAACGCGCAGCTTGTTGTAGGCGACGTCGGCTACGTGCTTGCCATCGAACTCCAGCATGCCGGGCAACAGTCTCGCGGGCCGGGCATCGAGCACCGGTGAGGCCGGTGCCTGCCAAAATCTGACTTCGCCATCGGTTTCGGCCGTTATCATCTGGCCGGTTGCGGCGCAGAAACCCGGGGAATACGGCCCGGCCGTGGCCGCGCGCATCGGGCTGGTGGTGATCCGTGTGGCGGCGACGCCGGCCGGGCCCGGCGGGGGTAGTCGCCACAGGCTGGACTTGCCGAGTCCCGAAGCGACCAACAGTCGCTCGCGATGATTGATCGCGACGCG